>CAZXSS010000052.1:7587-9184 GCA_964643385.1 uncultured Candidatus Izemoplasmatales bacterium | reverse complement strand
ACATATTGTTGTTCTATTACGTTAGTTGTAAGTTTCTTTTGTGTAATTGTGTAAGGGTGTGGTTGTCTCAACAATGAATATTCGCCCTCGACATTTGCAAAATCTTTAGTCCATTCATATTCAGCAAAAATGTAATTGCGATAATATGTGAACTTTCTATCTGTTATTAAATAACCGTCGGCTGTATAATCAAAAATATCGTAAGGGGTTTCTCCTCTGTTAAACGTTTCGGTTGTAACTCTTCTAGCATTAGCCATTCGATTAACCATAATTGATAAGTTTTCTTTATACTTATTAACCGATACATATGATGATGTTTGGCTTTGCATTTCTGTTGTTTGGTTCATTACACCGTTTATGTATCTTTGTATTAATATGTCTTGATCACGCTTACGCCAATACTTAACTCTTATTCTTTGTTCTCTAATATTGTTTGTAAGGTTATAGTTGGATATATTGCCAGAGCCGTATTTTTCATTAAGGGTTGCAATTATAGCACTTCTTAATATATTAACCTCTTCTTCAAACCCCAAAAACCCATCTTCATAGTCTACTAAACCGTATATGTAGTTATTGGTTAAATCGTATTGAATTACATTTCCTTTGTTTATACCAAACAATACCGATAGTGTTCTTAATGGTGCTTTTAGTGCGTCATATTCTTCAGGTGTCATAACGTGTGATGTAATGTCTACGGGTTGATTAATAAACTCGCCACTCGTTAGTTGTACCTCGACATCTAATGCGTAAACCTTATCAATATACAATACGTCGCTATCTAATTCATATCTAGCCTTTGAGGGTCTAAATATTGTTTGTTCACATCTTGGTAATATATATCCGTTTTCACTAGGGAACGTTCTAGGTTCTATTTCATCAAACACACCATTTTTAATCTGCGCTTTGATTTTTGTTGCATAATCGCCTGCGCTTGTTTCTTCATATAGGCTCTCATCATCACTTGTAACAAGGTTTTTTCTTTCACCCCAATATTGTGGGTATATTCTATAAAGATTTCCTACAACTTCCATTTTAGGTGTTGCACGTATAATTCTAAATAGTTTGGTTAGGATTGCCGAAAAGTTTTCTCCGTCAAACTCTTTTTCAACAACGGATACATTCGTCCATTCGCCTTCAAAATCAATATCTACAAAATGATAGTAAGATAGTTCCCTTTGATAATACGTGAGAAAATCACCTATTGTAAATGGTGCTTCTGCTATTGTAGTAGAGCGTGATGCTGGATACACTTTATCAAATATAGCCATTGTTTCGGTTAATACTAAAACATGCTCGTACAAATCTTTCTTTAGTTTTGTTTTTTGGTCGTCTTGAACGAAATATTGTTCCGTTGTCCCGTCTATATTTATTTCTACTAAATCGTACATTTCATATCTACTTGCTCTAGAACTTTGAACTGTAATGTTAGCGAACTCTCGCTCATCTTTTGTGTTTCTTTCTAAACTTGGATACCCTATGGTTTCAACTGATACGCCTTTTATGGTTGTACTAATCACTATATAAACCACCTTTAACAAAATTACGTCGTTGACCTCTTAATTTGTTTTCAATAGAAGTAACCTTGTTTTGTCTAATG
>CAZXSS010000052.1:5819-7487 GCA_964643385.1 uncultured Candidatus Izemoplasmatales bacterium | reverse complement strand
CGTTATTCCCCCTTTGATTTAAAACTCACTGTATACGTTTCTGGTGTCGTTGGTTTAAATGATATGTTTCCAGTTGATACATACACATTAAACGTCTTATCAAACGACCCACTTTGTAATATTCTTAACTTGTATTCCTTTTCGTTGGTTTCTATTTCTCCGTCAAATGTGTTGGCTGTTAATTCGTCCATTAACATTTGATTAGCTGGTGTATCTTCGTCATAATTAACAGTTGCACGTATTTCCATTGTACGATCTAAAACTCTATGCTTTCTATTAAGACCTTCTGTTTTGGTTGCGTTGTGTTCGTCTTTAGACATGATTAAAGTCCAATCTGCAGTGTCTAAAAAATAATCACTTTCGTTTGATACTCCAAAGTTTTCGTCATCAACTTCACCTAAATATAATTTTGCTTCGTTTCCAAATCTTCCTCGCTCAATCTTTGAAATGTTTATTGATAATGCGAATACTTGGTAATATTTAGCGTTATATTTAAACACACTAACCTTTTGTGGTTCTCTAACCTTAAACCCAATACGCAGGTCTTCTGTTGTATAGGTTAGATTTGTTTTAAAATCTTCGTATGTTTCCATCAATGCTTGATATGTTGGGTCTTGATAATCAAAATCTATTACTAATTCTTTGCGTTCGTTGTACTTTTCATCTATTAAAATAGGTATGTAGTATTCAACTTCCCAATCTTGTCGTCTATTCTTTTCATTGTATGGTATCTCAACGTTTGAAACATCAACAAATGGGACTATTTTTTTTGCGTCATATTCTAATTGATTATCAACTGTTCTAGTAATGTGAAAGTCTTGTATTTTACCTGATGGTTGTTGCCAAAATCTAAATGTAAAATTACCATCAAATGTAATTCCTTGTGTGTTAGTGTTTAAGTTATCTAATATAAAATCAAATATCTTATGAGCGACTGATGATATCATTTGTATTGCCCCCTTGTTGACCGTAACGTTTTATTTGTTCCATTGCACCATTTGAAACCATTGACACCCTTGCTCTTGTTGCATCTCTAAACCCCACTGTTTCATTAGTTATTCCTGCCGCATGAAATATTGCGGTTTGATTTAGTTCTTGTATGGTGTTTTCAGATATAAAACCTGCGTTACCATCAAAAAATCTTGTTCCTTCTTCTTGAAACTTGATATATGGAACGGCTAATAAATCATAAGTTGCTTTTGTGTATGACTCGCTGACCGTATACCGATTACCATTAATCATCATGTACCCAGTATCATATGGTTTGTTAATATCAATGATGTGTCTAAATGTATCAAATGGCATCGTGCCTTGTAATCTCATGATACCTCTAACTTAACTTCATAGATTGGGTTGTTTCTTCTTGCGCCATCGTGGTCTGCTATTATTTCACTATCTACCGCATCAATGGTTAATGCATCATTTGTTTGTCTACCTATTCTAATCTTTTCATTTGCTTTAAAATCATAATCTGATACCGTATACAAGGTTTTATCTGATGCTTCCATTTGTTGACCTATATCGGTTGTTATATACTTTCTTTTCACAACTCTACATCTAAAATGGATAAGTTTATTATCACGTTCTAAATAGGCTGACACTTTGTATTTAGATTTATCCATTCGTCTCATGCCATGTCGCCCCAGTCTTTTTCAAGTTCACTTAATA
>CAZXSS010000052.1:1474-5719 GCA_964643385.1 uncultured Candidatus Izemoplasmatales bacterium | reverse complement strand
CATAAAATCACTCCTTAAATGAAACAAGGGAAAGGGAATAACCCTCTCCCTTATCTATTCAATAATCAAATTATCTGTAAACCCTTTGTTCGATGGTTTGCTTGCGTTTTGATTATCATGTTGTATAAGATGTTCAATGATCTCGGACTTTTTCATACGACTGTTAATGTAGATATTTCTATTTTTAGCAATGTCTTTCAACTGCTTAACATTATAATTGTCATATGTTTTGGGTTTCTCTTTTTTCTCTTCAACGACTTTCCACCCATTATCCAAGTAACGCTTTACAGCATGTTCTGGAACACTGGTTTCTAAATCGCTTTTTTTAACTTTTATAAACTTGTCCGATTTCATCTAATCACCTATACTACGGTTTTAACTAATACACGTTCAGCGTTAGTTACTTTAAACCCTGATTTAATTTCAACTTGCGCTGCAGAACCCGACCAATCTTTACCTGCATCAATAACACGTGATGTGATAAGTTGAGTAAGAATTGAATACGCTTCGTGGTCATACATAACCCATTCAACATTTGCGTTGTTGACGGTTAATTGAGTAGACTCATAAATGTTTTGACCCATAAATCTACCTAATGCACCCGTACGTAATACTTCATCATTTGTGTTTGGTGTATATTCTCTACCACTAAACTGCAATACATTTGCATATTGGTCTGTTGATAGAATAGTTACATCTGGGTTTGCATCGTTATCTCTTAATTCTTTACGTGATGCGATAAACTGTTCTTTAAAGTTTGAGTCGGTTGTAGCAGTTGTGTTTGAGGCGGTTGTTCCGCCATCGATTAATTGGTCGTGTGCTTCTTGTTGCCACGATGCTGCAATAACTCTTGATACAACTTCCATTTTTTGTGCGCCTGTACCACTTTGACGTGCTACTTCTACGCTCTCGTAAATGGCTTCTGATTTTTTAAATGACTCATCAAGTACGATTGAAATTAACTCGTCCGCTGTTTGTTCGTGTGTAAACGTTAAATCAGCAGAGCGATCAACTGTACCCTTTCCAAGTTTTCTTACAAACAATTGCCCCATTGCATCTGTTTGGTATTTGTCTGTATAAGTAACACCTGGTTGAAAAATATTTCCCGGCCATAAATTAGCCTCTACTAATGGACTAAACTTTGTATCTACCGTTTCATTACCACGTTCTACTGCATTTGTATTTAGAAATGCCATAAATCATTCTCCTATCGTTTTTTTGGAATTAACCTACCGCTACTATCGACAGAATAATTATCTTGAATGTACTTATCAGTACCGCTTACTGTTGAGTTGTCGTCATTTATATTTATACCGACTTGACGTGAACTTCCCTGCTTAAACATAGGGAACTCATCAAGCACTTTTTTAACGGCTTCTTCTGGTGTCTTACCATCTTCAATTTCAACTTTAGATAGTTTTTTGACCTTGTCTTTATAGTCATCTTTGACACCATTTTTTAATACGACATTTTCAAATGTTAAGTCTTCATATTTTTGCTTAACCTCTTCAGCTTCTTGTAATTTCTGCTCGTATTCGGTAAGTTTTTCTTTATCAACCTTGTTTTTTAAACCGTCGATAAATGTGTTTGTTTCATTTTCATCAAATAAGTTAACGCCTAGAGTTTTTGATAACTCACGTTTCGTTTTATTCGATGACTCTTTGCTCGCTTCTTCTACCGCTTTTTTAAACTCTTCAGCAGAATAAGTCTTTTCTCCACCTTGTTGTGTTTCTACCTCTTGAGAATTGGTGTTGTTCTCTTGAGTGTTTTCTTGGTTTTCAACTTGTTTGTTGTCTTCCATGTTATTCCCTCCGATTTATAGACTGTCGTCTTATTTGCCTTATTTACGGTTGGCTTCCTATTATTTCAATAAAGGAATACCTAATGATAGTTCCTCTAATGACATAGTTGATAATAATGCTAGTGATGATAATGTGTTTAATGGCATTGCTTGAAGCGTTGCTATCTCTTGCCATGTAATGCCAATTTTCATAACCTCTTCATCGTCTACGTCTAAATCATCTTCCATTGGCATAGAACCAAGTTTGCGATATGATACATTCTTACGTCTTAACTCGTTCCATACCCAACGCCCTTTGCTTTCGGCATCTAGTATCTCTTCATATCTATTACCTAGATTAGGATATTCGTATAATGAACCGTTATGAAATCTAATATATAAATTGTTGTCTTGTCTTCTTACTGCGCTTACGTTTGATGATAGTACCCATGTAAACCCTCGTTCTCTTAACTCTTTTCTTGCTTTAAAGTCTGGTAATATGCGTTGATAATCTCGCTTTTCGTTTAGCGTTCTAGAACCTTGTGTTGAAGCACTACTCAACATCTTCTGGCTCTACCGTATCTTCAGGCTCTTCATAACCCGTTTCTTCTTTGCTAATCTCTTGATATAGTTCTCTTTCGCCAAACGTTAGCGGGATACCTTTTTCAACTTTTGTTTTAACATATATAGCCATTTTCTCTTCAGGTGTTTTATTTTCACCATAGAATTGATCTTGACCTTCTTGAATTGACAATATACCAGATGTTATTGCTTTACCTAATAAATCAACAACGCTTTCTTTGTTAGGGTTGGTAAACTGTCCGAACTCAATATTAACTTTATAATCTTCTGGCTTTTTACCTTTAATGATGTCGTCAACTTGTAATGCTGTGATAAAGCACTTTTCTAATGACTCACGCCAACCTTTAAGTTTCATTTCACGCGTTCTCATAGAAACCTTTTCACGCTCTACTTGGCTTTCTTGACTAGCGATAATACTTTCAACACCCGTTATACCAACTGTGATAGGGTGTAGGTTCGCTTTGTTACAAGCGTATAATATCATTGCGCCAATGCCTTTTAAATAACTCTCGCTATTGATTTTCCCTTGTACGACTTCAACAAGGTTTTTGCCATCATATTCGTGTTTGTTAATAATCTCATAATCAATCTTGAAATCATCAAACGCTTTCTTCATACCGTTTTTATCTGTTTGTATCAAATCTTCACTAATCAACACTTTAATTCTTGCTTTTCTAACCTCTTCAACCATTGCGCTTATAAGTTCGCTTAACGAGTCCTCGATGTCTTGCATACCCTGTGTGTCTGGTTCGCCAAATGGACTATTAGGGAAGAAAGAGTTATATGCTGTGTTATTCTTTAATACAATCGGTATCTCTGGCATGTCTTGGAAATCATATAGTAATGGGTCTATGCCTTCTTTTGTAACAAGAAAATCTAAACCTAGTTTATTGATTGTATCTTTCTCTAACTTGTTTAGATCAAGCAATCTTCCATCGTTTAAATTAATAACACGATATTCTATAACCGGTTTATTATTATCATCTTTACGATGAACTTCTTGTATCTCATACAATATCTTATCTATTTTTTTTGCTTTTTTAAACTTATAACCAATGATGAAATCACGTTTAGTAATTGCTTCTAGTTTTTCAGGTGAAGTAACCTCTATAATAGGCATATCAGAAATGGTTTCATCAATAGAAAACTTAAATGCTGTATAACCTAGTCCGCTTTGAAATGACTCTGCCTTACCCCATTTGCTATCTTTAAAACCGTTGAAGTCTAATATCTCATTTAATCTATCGGTGTTTTCGTTGTCAATCTCTTCATCATCTTTAATAACACTTGCTTCATAACCGCCACTTGTTACTAATCTAACAAATGCATCGTTTATCATTTTAGTGATACCAAACAACACCCTTGCATTTTTAGGACCTACATTATACCAAAAAGACCCTGTATGTGCAGTGAAGTCATATTTACCTGATGTCGTATCTGACACCAACTTTCCGTAATCCTCTTTGTAAAACTGTTCAACCACAGAAGCATCGCCTGTTAGTAACACCTTGTTACGATATAGATTTAATTGGAAACGATTGTTGGCTTCCATTTCATCTATCATATCTTTGTGTTTCATATTAAAACCGTAGTTCTTCATCGTACCACCTCTAGACTTTGGCTTTCATTAACTCTGGAAAGCGTGGCGTTAGTGAATAATCGCACGCATCATTATAATCATTGTGTACCATATTTTCATCTATTGTTTCGCCATTTAACCCCTTAACTTTCGCTAATTGTTTCTTGGCTTGTTGTGAACCCTCTTCGGTTGTAAACAACATTCTATACTTGTATATAAGTTGTTCTTTCATAGCAACCCTAGATTTAGCGGTTACTAACTTATTGCTTTTTATACATGGTCTTACATCTATTGGAAACGCTAT
>CAZXSS010000052.1:0-1374 GCA_964643385.1 uncultured Candidatus Izemoplasmatales bacterium | reverse complement strand
GCCATTATTAAGTATGGTTTAGAACCCAATACCTTTTGCTCGCTGTTTTTATTTGAATAACCAATAAAGTATATCTTCTTGGTTTCTATATTCCCGTTGTATGATACTTTAACTTCTAATCGTTGACCACCACTAGACCCACCGCCTACATATTCTGCAACATAAGGGAATAGTTTTGTGATACCCGTTTCAGGTTCTATAAAATTACGATACAAAGTGTTTGTTGACTCACCAGCTAAAAACATAAGCGTTTGTCCCTTTGGTGATTTCATCGCTTCATATACTAACTTAATACCCGCTAGTGTCGTCTTACTAACTTGAGATGGTCCTTCTAAAAGTATGACTTGTGAATTATCTCCTAATACATCTTGCCATTTATTAGTATAAACTAAATCTTTAATTGTCATTTGATTTTCCTTCTAGAAAACCTTTCATTGCTTCAGACAATTGTTCAACATCTACACTTTGTTCTACTTTATCTCTCCAACGTTCAGGGTCTAGGTTTTTAAGTGCAAACACCAATGCCCCTACATCAGGTTTCTCTTCCGTTTCGGTTTCCGTTACTTCAATAACACCAATAGAGTTTCCTTGTTCATCGTATCTATCTATTCTATTGCCATCGCTATCTGTTAAATACTTTTTAGTTATCTTTTTAGTAAAGAACCCACCCAATGCTCTTTTGTATAATGCGCTCTCTAACTTTAATACTAGTTCGTTTTTACCTTTTTTTAATGCTTCCGCTAATTCCGTATGCCGAGCCTTGTTATCGGTTAGAGTGGTATATCCTATACCCAAGTATTCGGCTATTTGTTTATCGGTCTTACCTTGTTTTTTTAACCCTATAATTTCTTTTAAGTTGGGTTTTATATGTGTATCCCACATTGTAGGTCTTCCAGCCACGATGCATCACCTCTTTAACCGACGAGTAGTCGTTGTATTCCGTTTATAGTATCGTCTACTGTTTAATTAACTTATCTAAAAAACCGATTGCTTTATCTAGTTCTGCGTGCAAGTCGGCTTCTCTATTTATAATGTTTATTTGCTTTCTAACGTTATATTCTAATTCTGCATATCTCATTTTTTCTTCGCTTGCATCTTTCATTTGTTCACGCAAACCTTCTAATTCTTCTTTCTTAACTTCACAATTTGGTAATACTTTCTTATCAAACGTTTTTATTAATTGTTCTTTGTTATCTACCATTTGGTTTAATAGATCCTTCTTTTTCAATGTCTTTCCCCTTTCTGTATACCTCTATATTTTAATTGTACTTGCAATTTTGCAAATTGTCAAAGAAAAAAAGACACCCCGTTAAGAGTGCCTATATTTTATTTAGTTTTCATCTCTGTAATAATTGGGTAATATCCCTTTTCAGC
>CAZXSS010000051.1:0-9539 GCA_964643385.1 uncultured Candidatus Izemoplasmatales bacterium | reverse complement strand
ATCTACAGAAAAAATAACGATTGTAACCACAGGACCGATGACCAATCTTGCATTAGCGATTCGTTTAGCTCCAGATATTTTAGCACGTATTGAAGCCGTTATCCTGATGGGTGGGTCTATAGGTAATGGTAACGTATCTCCAGCTGCAGAGTTTAATATTTTATCTGATCCTGAAGCGGCACATATTGTTTTTACTAGCGGACTTAAGGTAGTTATGATTGGATTAGATGTTACGAGACAAGTGTTGGTTACCCAAGATATTGTTCATCGCATGGAAAAATTGCATACAAAGGCTAGTGATTTATTTGTTAAATTAATGCATGTTTTTAATGAAAATCAACGTAAGGTATTTGGGTTTGATGGAGGACCATTACATGACCCAGTAACAATAGCTTATTTGATTGATCCTAAGGTATTAGACCTTGCTCATGTTCATTGTGATATAGATATATCACATGGAACGAGTTACGGTAGAACGAACTGTGATGTTTTTGGCTATTTAGGCTTACCAAAAAATACCTTTGTCGCGAAAAAAATCAATACTCAGCGATTTTGGGATTTAATTGAAACATCGCTAAAAAGTTACCCAAGAAACTAACATATCCATAAGGAGGAAGCTGATGGAACTGGTATTAGTAAAAGGGTTTGTTATATTGAGTTTTGTGTTTATGATGAGTATGAATGTGTATGCCAATAAAAAGCCATTACACGGCAACACAACAGGTGAAATATCAGATAAATATCCAACACTTTTCACACCCAGTGGGTTTACGTTTTCAATATGGGGTGTCATCTACCTTTTATTGATTTTCTTTACCTCGGTATTTGTCTTAGATAGCAGTCAATTTAGTAATCCATTACTTACTGGAGTGATCTTTGGCCTCTCATCATTAATGAATGGGATTTGGTTAAACTTTTGGCATCAAGACAAACAAATCGCGTCGAGTGTTATTATGTTTTTATTGCTTATGAGCTTGATTTATGTATATCTATTAATTCAAGACAGTCCATTTTATATAACCCTTCCAATCAGTGTTTATCTTGGTTGGATAGCAGTCGCAACGATTGCACAAATATCGATTCTGCTTTATCCTTTTAAACCCTCATCATTTAAGGTTGAGGTTGGAATATTCTTTTTAGAACTTATAGTAGGGGTTGTTCTAGCAATTGTAATGAGTTTCATCTATAAAGATTGGGCTTTTGCGCTTGTCATTATATGGGGATATTTTGGTATTTATTCAAAACATACATCCCAAAATCATCCACGGATAAAACAAATGGTATTGGCGTGCATCGGCATAACACTCTTACTTACTATCATTTCAATAATTATATAAAAAACCCGAGATATCAACTTGTCTCGGGTTTTATTTTAGATTTAATATAGGCAATGACCTCATCGCTGTGCGTAAGTGTTAACGCATGTTTTGCGATTGTTTTTAATGTTTTATATGACTGATTGGTAATGGTTTTATGAATGGATTTTAGGTAGATAGGACTCATGCTTAATGTTTCAATGCCTAGACCAATCAGTAATTGCGATGCATAAGGGTCGTGTGCCATCTCACCACATACGCTGATGGGTTTATTATTGGCTTTTGCCTGGGTAATGATGGAATGTAAGAGGGTTATAAATGGCGGATCGAAGTAACTTGTTGTATTTAAGATAGATGATTGGGTTCGATCACTAGCATAAGTATAATGCAATAAATCATTAGTTCCTATTGAAAAAAAGTCTACATGATCACTAAAACTGGTTATATTAAATGCAGCGATGGGGGTTTCAATCATAATACCAACCTCTACATTAGATTGATAAGCAATGTTTGCTGCTTTTAAATCATTTTGAATTGATTCAATAAGCGCTTTTGTTGCGTTGATTTCACTTACTGAGGTGATCATTGGTAGCATCAGTTTAATATCATTACAATCTTTTGAAGCTCTTAGTAAGCTTTCTAAGTGGATACGAAATGTATCGCTATGTTTTAGGCTATACCGTATACCACGTAAGCCCAAGGCTGGATTGTCTTCTTTGTCATTTGGCAAAAAATGAATGGGTTTATCCGACCCAACATCCATCGTTCGTACAGTCACATCATGACACTGTGAAAAAAGTGGTGACAAAGCAGCTATATGGCTATCAATACTTGGCATGTTTGTTGTATTAAAGTATAAAAACTCTGTGCGGAGTAAACCGATGCCTAAGCTTGGATGATTGACATAAGGAGCCCATTCTTTAGGATGGGCAATATTGGCTTTTAAAGTAATTGTGTGATTATCTTTGGTAGATACATCCATTGACAATGCATGTATATCGTCTATAGGATTGAGCTTATCTGTATATTGTGTCACTTTTTCAATCGTTTTATGATCTGGGTCAACGGTATATGAACCATCAACAGCATCTAAGAGCACAAGTGTTCCATGTTGAATCTCGCTAGTAATAAACGGGGCGTTCATTATAAAGGGAATGTTTAACGATTGCGCCATGATGGCAACATGAGATGTTATACCGCCTTCTTCTGTAATAATGCCTTTAACATAGGTTAAATCAAGTTGTGCGATATCACTTGGTGTTAAAGCATCAGCCAAAATGATGGTTGGTTCAGTAAAGGTTGGAAATGTATGATGGGCTTGTTTTGTTAGGTGATTTAATACCCTTCGCTGGATATCGATGACATCGGTTGCGCGTAATTTAAAATAGGTGTCATTAAGGGTATTGAAATGATTAATATATTGATCAGTTATCGTTTTAAAGGCAAAGGCAGCGTTCATATGATTGTCCTTAATTAATGCCGTGGTTTTTTGATAGAGCTCTGGGTCTTTAAGCATTAATATATGGGCATCGAATACCTCTTTATCTTCGTGGGTATATTGTGCTTTTAAGTGATAAATATCTTCGATACTTAAATCGATAGCACGGGATAAAACATCAATTTCTTGATGTGGGTTTTGAGTTGTGATATGAGCAATATCATATGGTGAAGAGACATGGATATACGCGTATCCTAGCGCCATGCCTGGAGAAGCGATTTGTAATGAGGGCATAAAAAAATCTCCTTTTGATGTATGTCTGTGTTATTATTATACCATAGACACAATAACTAAGATATGACACTACAAATATACTTTTTGGAGGTGTGAATATGGATGAATATTCACTTAATGAGACGTTAAGAGCGTTTTGGGATAACCAGTTTCAATCGTTAAACGAGCCCATTGAAATTAATAAAGAGGATTTTGCGCCGACAAATGCGCTAGATGAGGCACTTGTTTACCTTGGGAATCATGCTAAAAACATTCTTGATATTGGCGCAGGTAGTGGCTATGCGATTTTAACAGCGGTGATGCACGGGAAGAAAGTAGAACATGGTGTTGCCTTAGAACCATCTCAAGCTGCAAGTAACTTTTTAAAAATGTCATTAAAAAAAACGGATATCCATACAATTGATGTTATTCAAGATGATCATACATATGTAAAGTCTGACAAACATCATCATAAATATGATGGGATAATATGTTCTAATGTACTTGATGTTGTGCCTAAACAAACCAGTTTAGATATTATTCAAGCTATTGATTATAGTTTAAAGCCTGGGGGGCTTTTGCTTATTAAGTTGAACTTTTTTCTTACAGACGAACTAATTGAAAAGTTAAAAATGACCGGTTTGGGTGACAATATGTACGCAATCAATAATGTACTTCGCGGATTAAATTACGATACTGCAACATGGATAACAATGTTTAAAGGCTATGAAGTTATAAAACAAGATACTTATGAACGTCTAAAAAATGGTCCAAAAGACCGACTTATATTAATGCGTAAACCTTTATAAAAGACACCGTTCACAACATAGTTTGTGAACGGTGTCTTTTATTATGTATCAAACGATTTGGCTAACTGAGTTAATGCCTTATCCTTTAAACGAAAGATGGTCCAATCCTCAAGCGGTTTTGCGCCGAGTTTTTTATAAAATTCAATTGATGAGGCATTCCAATTAAGACACAACCATTCTAATCGTTTAGCATCTTTTTTTGTTGTAAGGTAGGCTAAATATTCAAACATAATCTTACCGTATCCTTGACCGCGTTTGTCTTCATCGATAAAAATATCTTCTAAGAATATATTCGCACGTGATAAAAAGGTAGAATAACTTTCAAAAAACAACATAAAACCAACAGGTTTTTGCGCTTCGTAAGCTAAGACAACGTCGGCTTTTTTGTTTGTAAATAAGCTGGCTTTTAACGATGCTTCAGTAGCAATAACCTCATCTAACATTTTTTCATAGATAGCAAGTTTTTTTATAAATGATAAAATAATAGGAATATCTTGTTCTTCGGCATGTTTTAAATGGAAATTGGGGTTTTTAGTTTTAATCATTGTAATCATCCTTTCTAAATCATCATAGCATATTCATCACTTATTGTAATTACAATCACAGTAAAAATTTGGTATAATGAAAATAGATAGTTATGTAAGAGGGGATATTATGAGTAAAAAAATTGGTTTATGTTTAACTGGCGGTGGTGCGCGTGGCGCATACCAAATTGGTGCGACTAAAGCGCTAGAAGAACGTGGTATATTAGAAAAGATTAGTGCTTATTCAGGAACATCTATAGGGTCTGCGAATGTTGCGGTTATAGCGACTAAAGGTGTAGATGCAGCAAAAGATGTATGGATGAATATGCCTAAAGAAAATCTTCCTCGTAATAGAAAAGATAGCGAAAAAAAATCAGATAAGTTATTTGATTTTGACCGCGGCATTTATACAATGGATGTATTTAAAAGCTTGATTGAAGATGCGGTTGATTTAGATGTTATTAAAGAAAAAGAAATTTATGTAACTTTGTCAGAAGGTGGAAGACCAGAGCACGGCCTTAGAGAACTATTAAAATCTACCTATCGTCATTATGCAAAACACGATAGAAAAGTTGTGTATTTACCACTTCATGAGATGGAGAAGAATCAAATCATTGATGCGATTGTTGCGTCATCATCAATACCTTTGTTTTTTGCCCCTGTAAAGATGCAAGACAAAAAATATTATGACGGTGGTATGTTTGATAATGTTCCGATAAAACCACTTGTAGATCATGGATGTGATGAAATAATTATTATCCATTTACATCATCATTTTCTCTATAATCCAAACAAAGTTGCACAAGGAGTTACCTATCATGAAATCAAACATAAAGGATTGTTAGGACACATTTTAAAATTTACTGACAAACAAACAAATAGACTATATAAAGCAGGTTATGAGGATACTCATGCCTATTTTGATAATCTAGATAAGGTGGTGTAACACGTGAAAAAAGAAGAATCGATTAAAATCGTACTAAAAGGCTACGTTCAAGGCGTTGGCATGCGGTATTTTATTAAAACCCATGCCAAAGCATTAAATATTAAGGGGTATGTTCAAAATAATCAAGACGGTAGTGTTACGGTTGTTGCAGTAGGATATAAGAAAGACATTCAAGCATTGATGCATCAAATTAAACATCAGGCACCGGGTGATATTGCCGACATCGTAATGTCATCAATATCACCAGCAAAGATGTATGATACATTTTCTGTAAAGCGATAAAAAGGATATAAATGCTTATTTATAAAAAACACATTAAATTATAAAAAGCTATTGTAATTTTCTATTTTTTGTCGTAAAATTAAGGGAAGTTACTTATAAATTAGGGGTATAGAACGCTGTGACAGATGTTTTTTTGTCACTTTTTTCTTACCAATGCGGGGTTAGAAATATGATTAGATATGGCATTAAACGAATTATCTGGTTAATATTGATGCTTTTTATTATAATGACTACAATGTACTTTGTTATGTCAATGGGCCAAACCCATAGTTTTAGCACGCCACCAAAACCTAGCTTTTATGACAATTTTATGATGGCATTTCAAAGTTACCGCCAATACATTAGCAATATTATATACGAATGGAACTGGGGGTATGTTGGTGATAGGAATGTGTGGGATGTATTTCTTGAAAAAATGCCAGTAACATTTAGAATAAATATTGTTGTGCTTTTTTCATTCTTAACCATCGGAATTACACTAGGCGTTATTTCTGCTGTAAAACGTCATACCATTACCGATGGGATTATCAGTTCAATAACAATGGTATTAAATGCCATTCCACCAATTTTCATCGTTTTTCCGTTGATTGTTGTTTTTGGATATGAACTAGATTTATTACCTAAACAATTTCCTATCGCAGAACCCAGTCTTATGATAAGAGTCCTTGGCTATGTCATTCCCGTCCTTGCTCTTGGAGGACCAGCCGTGAGTAATATTTCTCGGTTAGTTAGGGGAGAACTAATTGAATCGATGGACACAGAGTATATGCTGTTGGCTAAAGTAAAGGGACTTACGAGAAAACAGTCCATCCTAAGACATGGGATACGCAATGCGCTTGTTCCTGTGATTCCTGAAATACCTACATTATTTATGGCTGTTTTAATGAACTCTTTTTTTATTGAATCAATTTATAATATTCAAGGCCTAGCCAATTGGTTTTTGGACTCTATGCGCCAAGAACATTATGGCTCAGCATTTTTCCTAATTATTATTCCCAATGCTATGATTATCAGTATGTTTTATGTAAGTATGATTATTAGTCTTAATGTTGTAACTGATATTAGTTTAGGACTTATGGATCCTCGGATTAAAATGGGCGAAAAAAAATAGGGTGATGTTAAATGCTTAAATATATTTTCATACGACTATTATTCATGGTATTAACCCTTTTTTTAGTGGCTACCCTTTTATATTTTGCACTGAATTTAATTATGATGATTAAATTTGCACGGCCACCTAAGCCAGCGTTCTTGGATGCGTTTTACCAAATAGCGCAAGGGTATGGAGACTATATGAAAGGCATTGTTACAGAATGGGATTTTGGTAAAACAAGAACCAATGACAGTGTGTGGGAAGAACTACTTCATCGAGCTCCTATAACCTTAGGCATCAATTTAGCGACCTTTGTTGTCTATATTATTTTGGGACTTTCATTGGGGTTGATTGCTGCTATTAAACATAACACTATGATTGATAGCATTATTGGTTTTTTTACAATGTTATTCGGATCGATTCCCCCATTTGTACTGATGTTACCACTCGTTATTTATTTAGGATATCAAACAGATATATTTCCTGCAAGATATCCACTTGCGGACGCGGCTTTTTCTAGTCAAGCCCGTGCCTATGTGATTCCAATCATTGCTTTGTCTGGACCAGCTATTGCGCAGCTATCAAGATTTTTAAGAGGAGAGCTTGTAGAAATCAGCTATAGTGATCATATGATATTAGCTAGAGCGAAAGGATTAACGAAACGACAAGCATTTAATCGGCATGCATTACGAAATGCCTTCGTGCCGATTATCCCTGAAATTCCATCAATCTTTATTCTCGTTTTAATGAACTCATTTTTTATAGAACGCGTGTATCAAATTAATGGAATGGCAAACTGGTTTTTACGGTCTATGTATCAACCCTTTATGGAGTCAGGCTATATCTTAATATATGTTCCTAATGCCATATTAATTAGTTTATTTTACACCGCAATTGCCTTGTTTGGATTAATCATTACAGATGTCCTTTTAGTTTTTATTGATCCACGTATCAAAATGGGCATGAAAAAATCATAAAAAAACCCCTAAGAGCATTAGCTCTATAGGGGTTTTTAGGATACAATTATCTTGGAAATAAGTCGCCGATAACGTCAGTGTCAACCATTGCTCGACGTTTACGTTGCTGGGTAATAAGTTTCCGGTAGCGGTCAGGGTTGTTTTCAATGTCATTTCTAATCGTTTCAATGTATTCAAGAAGTGATCCTTCTTCTAAGTTTGCGTGGGTTGCTTTTGTGTCTAGATCAAATAAATTGTCACCAGTAACACTAACATGATTGGTTGTTAAGGTGTGATGAAAGTAAATTTTTTCATTAATGACTGGGACATAGATAACTGCAAATTGATCAGCATCAATTTCACGCTTAAAGTGATTATTTTCATTTTCTACACGAAGTGGCACAATGGTGTGACGTGCTTTAACATCTCCGTTAATATACGAACTAAGAACGTCTTTATCAAAGACAATATCAGAGAAATAGTCAACCTGTTCGTTTTCTTTCACATCTTCTTGCATTTTACGAACATAGTCTCTAGCGTCTTGCCATGCATTTGCATCGAAGGTTTTTACAACCTCGCTTTTTGTATAAATATCGTCTTTTTTAATTCGGGAATCGTCACCGAAGTCTACTTTTCTTATTTCGATTGTTGCATCAAGTTCTTTTGTTTCGCAATCTTTTTCCTCAAAACATAAATCTTTGTAATCGCCTGCGAAGTTTTTAAAAACACGTTTGTAAAGTTTAGCATCTTCACTAATTTCAATTAAAGTAAATCCTTTTTCAGAATAGTTTTGTCGTTGCCAAAATACAATACTTGCGTTCATGAAACTCTCCTTTCGATTAATTATATCTTTATTATAACATGGATAAATTTGTAATTCTTACAAAATACATATAAATACATTACAATAACAATGTATTTAGGTGAAGAATAAAGCGTGATATACTAAAGATAAGAGGTGGGATTATGGTCACTGTGACATTTTTTGGGTTATTACGTAGTAATCATCAAATACGTCAGTTCACGATGAATGCTAAAAATATGCGTGATATTATAAAGTATATTAAAACACACTATCCTAATATAACCAACCGTGAGTTAGAAGAAGCAGTGCTATTTGTAAATAAAAATAAAACGATGCATATGAAACGATTTGATATACCATTAGATGATGGAGATGATGTAATCTTTACAACATATGTAGGAGGTGGCTAGCATGAACCGATATGAAGATAACAAAGGAATTATTAATAATGCTCAATATGAAAAAATACATAAATATCATATTGTCATCATTGGTGCGGGTGGTTTGGGTGGTGCGCTAGCTGAAAGTTTTACGCGACTTGGCGTAAGAAAAATCACCATAATTGACCCGGATACCTTTGAACAAAAAAACCTTAATCGTCAACGATTTGCAAGAAACGATACGATTGGGCTAAACAAAGTAGATGTTATTAAAGGTGCATTGTATAGCATTAACGAAAATGTATCTGTTTACGCCTTACATAGTACGATAGAACAATGTTATCAGGATTTAATTATACACGATGCAGATTTACTTGTTGATGCGGTTGATGAGATTAAAACAAAGTGTTACATTGAATCATTGGCAAAAACATATAAGGTACCTTTATTACATGGGGCCGTAGGAGGGTGGTATGGTCAATTTGCGATGATTATCAATGAGTATACATTGCTTAAAGATTATTATGGGCATGCCGATAATGGAATTGAAAAAGTTCAAAAATGTCCAACGTTTGCGCCCCTAATTATTGCCGGCATGATGGTGGCAGAATGGATAAACTACATCACAGAGCCTTCAAAAGATGCGTATGATACTTTATATTTTTATGATGCTAAAAGCAGAACACTAGAACCTATATTTAATAATCGTTCTAAAGA
>CAZXSS010000050.1:0-9567 GCA_964643385.1 uncultured Candidatus Izemoplasmatales bacterium | reverse complement strand
TGTCGTGAGCATGGGCAAATTGGACAGCTTCTTCGATTTCTTTTAAACCGAAATTTGACGCTCTTGCGCGGAGTGAATAAGCTTTTCCACCGATAAACACTGCATCTGCCCCATACATGATAGCAATCTTAAGTTTTTCTAAGGTGCCAGCTGGAGCTAGGAGTTCTGGTTTTTTCATGATGATTCCCCCTTTGTCGAACCGGTTTCTTTAAAGTAAAAGCCAGTATCTGTCGTGTTTTCATATCGACTTAAATCAACCTGTTTGCCAGTGAGAAGCGCTTGGTAATCTTTGATAATTTGGGTGATTGTATCTTCCCGTAATAAGACCGTATCAATAATCATTGTATCGATACGTGATTTTAATGTTTCTAAAACCGAAAATGATGCGATGGGTTTACTTCTAAATATATGTGTACCATAGTCATCTTGTAAGATAGGATAGGTTTCGTTACGTCGTTCTTCAATTAAGGTTAGATTACGGTTGTTTTTTACGCGGTCGATGTCTTGGTCTTTGGTATATTTAAAATAATTTTCAACGAGTGGTCGTTTCGAATGAAACATATTTAAATAGCCGTGACCGACTAACGTTAATGGCATGGTTTGTGCCTCAGTCATCGCTTTAATATCATTGAGTGTCATTTCTCTACCGATAACGAGTGATTTGATGCCTTCATTATGCCAAAATTGGACGTCTTTACTACTGGTTGTATAGGTTTCTGGGTAGTAAATTAGTTTATTTGTGAGTGCATAAGTTTTAGCATATTGGTAGACCGCTAAATCCGCAAATAAAATGCCGTCAATAGGTAATGACCCAATGTTTTTAAGTATTGTGTTTAAGCCTTTAAGGTCATCCTCATGACAAAGCGCATTTAGGTTAATCCATACGTTTTTATGATGATTTTTTATGGTTTCAATCAACGGCTTGAGTTCATCAATTTTAAATGTCCCTTCCATTCTATGGGCAAAGGGCGTGATGCCGATGATTAATGTATCGATGTTTAAATTAATAAACCGTTCGATATCATGTTTATGTTTGATGGGTACAGCAAGTTTCATGGTGTCACCTCTTTTTGATGCTTACGCTCATGCCATCTCCGAGTTGATAAATGGCGGTGTCGTATGATTCTTTAGTTAAAATATACTGATTAAAATCATCGATTTTTTTTAGTAAGTTGGTTACGTTTTTAGAGTGACCAGTTTCGTCAAATAACCCATGGAATAATAGATTGTCTGTAACGATGATGCCGCCAGGGTTTAGATATTGCTCAAAGCGTTCAAAAAACTTGATGCTTTGAGCTTTGGCCGCATCAATAAAAATCATATCTAGTGCTGGTCCAGTGTAGTCTATCTTTAAGGCGTCGCCTTCGATTAAAGTAATTTGGTTATGAGTATCATATGCAGCAAAATGTTTTTTTGCTTGGATAATCATCGCTGGATCACGTTCTATGGTGGTAATACTTAAATCACTTTGAACAGAGGTCATCGCAAGTGCGCTATAGCCTATGGCAGTTCCAATTTCTAAGATGGATTTTGTGTTGGTTAACATGATGAGTTGTTGTAAAAAGCGCATCCCTTCTTTGGTGATAATGGGGACATTGTCTTTTTCTGCAACCGCTCTTAAAGAGACCAATGCATGATTGGTCTCTTTAATTGGCAGTTGATTGAAATACTTACTCATCGTCTTGTTGTGCGTATTCCTCTAGTTTTTCTTCAATTTCGTCCCATTCTTCGTCGGTTTCAACAGGTAGTAAGCGTCCGCCTGTCGCGTCTTCTTCATTATATTGATATGCAAAGACTTCGTTTGAATCCCCTTGTTCTTTCAATACGACAAATGATTTGTTGAATTTGTCTGATGTGTAGGTAAACAAGATTTCATAATCAAATGTGTTCCCTGCTTCATCTTCAACACGTAATGTTTTTTCGTCCATATAATTGCCTCCTATGTTTGATCGAGATAGCTTTGTAATATGAGTACAGCCGCTTCTTGATCAAGGGTTTTTTGTCGTTTCTTTTTATTTTTCTTACTAAATATCATTTGTGATGATGCCATTTTACTCGTTAAGCGTTCATCCCATAAAATGATAGGAATATCGGTTGTTTCTTCTAACATTGATTTGAATGTTTCGCTAAGCTTACCTTGGGGTCCGATGGTACCATTCATGTTTTTAGGGTAACCCAAGATGATTTTCCCAATACTTGGTTCTTGTTTTAGATAATCCATGATACGTTTTATGGCTTGATCGTAATCCGCATCGTCAAATCGGTAGTTTTCAATTCCTCTTGCAATCATTTGTGATTGGTCGCTTATGGCAATGCCAAGAGACCGTGTGCCGAGGTCGAGTCCTAATACTTTCATGCGAGTTCACGTTCAACAAAGGCTATAACGTCATCAATTTTATCGGTGTCGGTTGCGCCTGCTTGAGCAAAATCAGGGCGTCCGCCGCCGTTTCCGCCTGCGACTTGCGCTGCTGCTTTGACGAGTTTTCCAGCATGAATAGATTTATCTGTTGTTTTGGCAATAAGAACCAATTTATCACTAATTTTATTTACAATAAAGATTGTACCATCTTTTAGGTGATCCATAAGTCTATCAGCTAATGTTTTTAATGCTTTTGGATCAATATCGTGGGTTTTTAGTAGTATTTTACCATCTTTTGCTTGACTAAGATAGTGTTTGAGATCTTCTAAACTTGCGTTTTCTTTTTCGTCTTGGTAGGTTTTTTCTAACGCTTTCACTGCTTTTTGTAAGGCTTTAAAATAATGACGTTTATTGATAATATCTTGATAGCTTCCTAGTATCTTGTCTGGTTCTGGAAGTTTAAAGGTAAGAGAGATATTTTGGTTATTGGCTTGTTTTAGAATGGTTTCTGCTTTTTCTTTTAGGTGTTCAATGTTTTCATCTAAGCCTTTCATGTGGTTTTCTATATCAAAGACCTTGTCTTTTGCAAGGGCGGTAATACGGTAAACACCAGAGCCTTTAGATTCTAAACTTGCGATACTGAATCGCTCAATATCTGCGGTATTATGGACATGGGTTCCGCCGCATAAATCTAACGTGTCGCCCATATCGATAAGGCGTACTTCAGCATCGTATTTTTCTCCAAACTCCGCAATTGCACCTTGTTCTTTCGCTGCATCAACCGTTGTTTCTTGAACGTCGACATCGTAGGCTTTTCTAATTTTATCATTAACGCTTGCTTCGATTGCTAAGAGATCGTGGTCAGTGAGAAGTTCAAAGTGATTGAAGTCAAAGCGTAAATAATCTGGTCCGACAAGGCTTCCTTGTTGGCTGATATGTGGTCCAAGTTTTTCTCTTAAGGTTTTATAAAGTAAGTGGGTTGCAGAATGATGCGCCATGGTTAAATGGCGTGATGTTTCATCAACGCGCATGGTGACGATGTCACCCTCTTTTAAATTGTGTTGTTCGATAACATGTAAGTGTTGTTTATTAGGAAGTTTTTCAACATCGATTACATCATAGGTATGTCCGTCTTTCATAATTACACCTTGGTCGGATACTTGACCGCCGCTTTCTGCATAAAACGGGGTTTCTTTGGTAACTATGCCTTCTTCAAAGACTTTAATAACTTCGGTTTCTTTGGTTAAGGTATCATAGCCTACAAAGGTTGATGGTTTTGTGAAGTTTAAGTATGCTTCATTCTGGTCTTTCATTGTTCGCATGGTTTTACGGGCACTGCGTGCACGATCTTTTTGCGCTTGCATTTCAATGTTAAAGCCACGGCGATCGACTTTAATCCCTGCTTGTTCTGCGTATTCTTCTGTGAGTTCGATTGGGAAACCGTAGGTATCATAAAGTTTAAATGCGTCTTCTCCTTTGATGACTTTATCACTTGATGCAATGAGGGATTCTAACATTTTTTCGCCTTGATTTAAGGTTTCTAAAAATTTTAGTTCTTCTTTTTCGATAACTTGTTTAACAAATGTTTCGGTTTTTCTAAGACTTGGATAACTTTCTTCCATCATCGTAATAACGGTATCAACTAGGTCTTTTAAAAAAGGCTTATCGATGCCAAGTTGGCGTCCGTGTTTAATGGCACGGCGTAAGAGACGGCGTAAGACATACCCGCGTCCATCATTTGATAAGGTTGCGCCGTCGCTGACTGCGAAGGTGACGCTTCGAATATGATCAGCGATGACTTTAAAAGAGAGTTCACCGCCGTAAGGTTTTTTTGCAATTCTACTGATATGTTTTATGACTGGGTAGATGAGATCGGTTTCAAAGTTGGTTTCTGTTTCTTGTGATAAACAGGCCATACGTTCAAGTCCCATACCGGTGTCGATGTTTTTCTTAGGGAGTTCTGGGTATTCTTCCCTAGTAAGATTTGGTTTGGCGTTATATTGTGAGAATACAATGTTCCATACCTCCACAAAACGGTCGTTTTCGATATCGTCTTTGATGAGGGTTAAATCGCCTTCGCCAAAGCCACTTCCGCGGTCGTAATAGATTTCGGTATCAGGTCCACATGGGCCGCTACCGATTTCCCAGAAATTGTGTTCACTTTCAATGATATGGTCTTCTTTGATTCCGACTTTAAGCCACGCTTCTTTGGTTTCTTGGTCGGTTGGATAGACCGTGATATAGAGTTTGTTTACGTCCATATCAAAATATTTTGGGCTGGTTAATAATTCATAAGCCCAAGGAATAATATCGTCACGGAAATAATCACCAATAGAAAAATTCCCTAACATTTCAAAGAAGGTATGGTGTCTTGCTGTTTTTCCGACATTTTCAATGTCGTTGGTACGAATACATTTTTGCGCATTCGCAATACGGGGGTTTTTGGGAATACGGGTGCCGTCAAAATACCCTTTTAACGGGGCAACACCAGCGTTTATCCATAATAAGCTTGGGTCGTTGATTGGAACTAAGCTTGCGCTTTCTTCAATCTTGTGGCCTCGTTCTTCAAAAAAGTCGAGCCACATTTTACGTAATTCATGTCCTGTTAATTTTTTCAATGTATTCACTCCTAACTAAATAAAAACGCCCTTAAAAAATGTTTAAGGACGAATAAGCTCCGCGGTACCACCTTGATTCTCTACTAAGCACTCTAGGCACAGTTAACGCAGTGCACGCGGACATTGTTTACAATGTCTCTCCGAAGGAGCTTCAAATACATCTTTAGGTTCACTTACACCAACCGTAAACTCTCTTTACTAAAGATAGTATTTTACTATTCTTCATCATCAATCGCATATATTATACAAGGAAAAGGGTTAAAAAGCAATGTTTTTACTCGTGTTTATCATCCTCTGTTAAAAAGTCATAAGGGGTTTTGGCATCAAGGTCTTCACCCAGTGTATCAAAGGGGATTGTTTCATCGTAGATGCGTTGTTCTTTAGGGGTTTCGCGTTTTAAAGGTAGGGGCGCATCTGTGCGTTTTTTAGAAGGTAAAGGGGTAAGGGTTGCTTGAAGTAAGGCGTTTAATCCTGTCTGGCGAGATTCTTCTACTGATTTGACTGCATAGGCGAGTTTCTCAACATCACCGAAGATGACAACTTTATCTTTAGCACGGGTAATCGCAGTATAGATGAGTTTACGTTTTAACATAATTGAATAGCTTTTAAAAATTGGTACAATGACGACACCGTACTCGCTTCCTTGTGATTTATGAATACTCATCGCATAAGCAAGTCTTAAGTTAACTAAGTCTTTAGATTTATAGTGAACGGTTTGTCCTAAAAACTCGACAATAAGCGCTTTTTGCGTATAATCGATGGCTTTAACTATCCCTTGATCACCGTTCATAATCCCGTCTTCTATTTGATTGGTGAGTTGTAAGACTTTGTCGCCGACTTTAAAGGTTCTATTAAAGTGTTCTAATCCTGGTTGATGGGTTTTATTGTAGGTGTCTTGTAAAAAAGCGTTGGTTTCATCAATTCCGACACTGCCTCTATACATTGGTATCAGTACTTGAATGTCGTCATGTAAGGTGTAGCCTTCTTTCATCATATAGTCGATAATGCTTTTGAGGCGGTTTTGGAAATTGTTGGTTGTTTCTTTAAAGACATAGCGATCAGGATAGACTTGGAGTAAGTCATGAGGTAAGCTTCCTTTGCGCATATGACGGGCTAGATCAATAATGTGTGAGTCTTTTGATTGTCTGTGGATAACATCAAGCGTGATTGTGGGAATGGTTTTTGAGTCAATAAGGTCTTTAAATACCTGGCCAGGGCCAACACTAGGTAATTGAGCGTCGTCTCCGACAAATACTAAATTGGCATAATCAGGAAGACTTTGCATGAGTTGACTGGCTAAAAAAACATCAATCATTGAGGCTTCATCGACGATAAATAGATTTCCTTCGACAGGATTATATTTATTATGCATAAATGACCCATCATAACTATATCCTAAAAAGCGGTGAATGGTGGTGGCGTAGACACTGGTTGATTCTTGCATACGCTTGGCGGCCCGCCCCGTTGGGGCGATTAAATGAATGAGGGAAGACTGGTCTTCTCTTGGCGGGGTTAAATCATGATAGGTGTAATAAACATGAATAAGTCCTTTAATAACGGTGGTTTTTCCTGTTCCTGGTCCACCGGTTAAAATCATGGTTTGGTGGGTTAAGGCATTTAATATGGCTTGACGTTGAACTGATGTATAGGTAAGGTTTTCTTTTGTTTCAAATGCTTGGATTAAACTGTATACTTTTTGTTTATCAATCGTCGTTGTATGGGCTGTTAGGTGGGATAATTTCGTGACGATTTCTTGTTCAGCGCGGGCAATCGTGGTTAAGGTCAGATTGTCATCATTGACGGTCATGAGTTTTGACTCAATTAAGTCATTTAATGCATTTTTGATTAAGGTTTCTGCCTGATCTAAGGTTTCATTTTTTTCAAGGTAGTGCATGCATTCTTGGATAAAGGTGTTTCGCGATATATAGGTATGGCCTTGTTTTAAGATGAGCGTTTGAAAGATATAAACAAGTAACGCTTTAATGCGTTTGTTGTCATCTTTTTCAAACCCTAAGCGCATCGCTATATGATCAGCGCGTTCAAAGCCAATCCCCTCAACATCATAAATCATTTGGTAGGGATTGGTTTTTATTTTAGCGAGGGTTTCTTCTTCGTAAACACCAATAATGCGCATCGCCATTTTCGATGATATGCCGTAACCATACAGTTCGATTAAAATACGTTCACTGGCTTTATTTTGGATGATGCCTTCTTTAAGGGTGTCTTTTTGTTTATCGGAAAGTTTAGGAATATCATCTAAAACAGAAGGATCATCAACAATTTTATTGATGGTGTCTTTACCTAGTGCATCAACAATGTGTTCAGCGGTTTTATCGCCAATGCCCTTAAATAAATCACTGGCTAAATAATCTTTAATGCCTTCTACGTTGGCTGGTTCTACTTTTTCATAGCTTTTAGCAGTAAATTGTTCACCGTATTTATCATGGGTTGTATACTCACCAAAAAAACGGTAGGTTTCGCCTTTAATAGGTTTTGGTAAATATCCTGTCACGGTAACGACATCATCCTCATTAGAAAATAGGCTTTGCGATGATGCGTTTTCTTTAACCATAACTTTTAAGACAGCATACGCGTTGTCTTCGTTATAAAATGTGATGTGTTTAATGGTTCCTTCAACTGTCTTCATAATACACCCCGTAATAGGTATTGACTTCTAGTCTATTATAGCACATAAAAGTCGCATTTTTATTGAAAAAAAAGGTTCAAAAATGAACCTTTTAGGAATGATCTTGTGTTGGTAATAGTAATGGATTATCCGTATCAAAATAATCGTATACTTCAGCTTGTAATAAGAGCTCTTGAATCGCTAAATCACGCATATCATTGTAAGCAAGGGTAATGTCATCACTACCAGCTAGGTCATTGTTTTCGTGGTAAAATACATAGTCGTTTGTCGCAATCATATAGGTGTCTGTCACGTCTACTGTGATGTTTCCATCTGATACGTAAACGTTGTTTTGTAAGTTTTGAACTTGATAGCCATTGACAGTTGCGGTTATGACTTGATTATCAAAGGGGAATATTTGTAGTATAGTTGACATGCTAACTTCTGCGTCTTCTGCAATATCATTACGGGTTCCGCCACCATTTTGGAAAGCAAAATCAGCCCCTGTCATATCGAGCATAAGTTCAGCAATCCATTCAGATAAATCTCTTGAAGAAATATAACGGTCTGTGACCATTAAGGGTTCAAAATACTCACTTAAGGAATCTTGTAACCCACTGATGTAGTTGTCAACTTCAGTATCCGCAGTTTCTAACCGCTCATCTGCATATTGTGATAAATTACGTACCGTTTTATCGACAATTTCACCGTCTTCTATCACAAACTGAATGTGACCTACGCGTTCACCGTTGGCGCTACTCATTAAAACGGGGGTGTCATTGACAACTTCATTAATGATTGTGTGTGAATGGCCTTTAAAGATGGCATCGATGTTGGCGTCACCTTCTAGTGCGGCCACTTGATTGGTGACATCACTATTGGCATCATGCGATAACAAAACAACAAGGTCGACATTGTCTTCGGTTCTTAGTTTTGTGGCAAGTTCACTAACAATTGGTACCGGATTTAAGAACTCGTAATCTTCAACACGAAGTCTTGCAATCGATGATTCAAGTCCGTATCCAATTGTGCCAATAATCCCAATTTTAAGCCCGTCACGTTCAACAATGGTATAAGGGTCTAATCCTTCTGGAATGGTATCAGTACCTTTATACACCACATTGGCCGCAAGCATTGGATGATTGGCTTGATAAGACGCATCTTCATCATCTTGGTAGTAACTTGTGACAGTATCTAGTCCCCAATCAAATTCATGGTTTCCAAGGACAACCGCATCAAAACCGATCATGTCAAAGATTTCTAGAGTGCTTGCACCATAAGAATCATTAGATAAAAGTGTCCCTTGTAAGTGGTCTCCACCAGATAAAATAATCGTTTCAGCATCTTCTTTGGCTTTTTCTGATTTTAAGAAATTGGCAATGTTGGCCATACCAATACTGCTTTCGTCTTCAAGTAAGGCACCGTGTAAATCATTTAAATAATAAAAGTTTAATATCGTACCATCTGTAGTAAGTGGTGGGTCAACAATGGTCAGTTCCATACTGGCATAATAGCCCTGATATTCTATTAAGATAGTATGCGTACCAATGATGTTAAGTTGATCGATATCATCTTGTGATAACATGCTTTCACTAACATCAACGGTTTCGCTTGTATCATCGTCATAGTTAACAATTAAGCCAATCGTACTTAAATCAACCATGCCTTGGTAATACGTTTCGTCTAATGTATCAACATCAATCTCAATTGATTCAATTGTGGTAGTGTCATCGGTTTCAGGTTCTGTGTAATCACAAGCAATTAGGGTGATTGCTGTAAATAATATAGTAATTAGAGCAAGTAGTTTTTTCATTTTATCGTCCTTTTCTTAAATTAAGTAAAGTGTGCACACTATTGTGCACACTTGATTGGATGTTTTAGTACTTTTTCATAAATGCTTCAATATCGTCTACTTCTTTAATAATATCTTCACTTAAATTGATGTAGCCGTCTTCAGTTACTAA
>CAZXSS010000049.1:0-9762 GCA_964643385.1 uncultured Candidatus Izemoplasmatales bacterium | reverse complement strand
ACATGCCTTTCACGCATGCATTCACGGGTTCGAATCCCGTACGGGTCACCATATAAGCTTTTAAGACTTACGATTGTGGGTCTTTTTTTTAATGCAAAAAAAGGGCCAAGGATATATATCCTTGGCCCTTTTACGTGTGATTATTATTGATTAAACATACTAAATACAGAAACGCCTAAAATGGCAATGAGTAGGCCAATGATGACCATGAGAAGTAACTGTGTGATAATTAAGTTCTTAAGTGATTTGTTAGAATGTGGATCCATTAATATTAAAATAATAATAATGATATTCACTATCGGAATAGCCATCAGCAAGAAGTAAAGTAACCAATTTCCGACTGTCATTACTTTGTTTGTAAACATTGAATCCCTCCTTATATTCTTTATTTTATCATATAATGTATGTAATATATTGTCTAGTTATAAAACTTTATAATATAGATTTATAATGAGTTATATATTCGTTTCAAATATATGCTATAATTATAATAACTATGGCATGATTTTGGTGCTCTAGATACATATTAGAAAGTGGTGATTACATGACGGAGAATGTTTCAAAAGAATTCTCTAATGCTTTATCGCAAAAGAATCTACTAGTTTTTACTGGCTTCTTGGGTATTTTACTTATAGTCTCAATATATATATTTGGACTATATGTACTCGCTATGGCTGTAGTAAGTTACGCTGCGGCTTTAGTTGTAGAATTTTTATTCGCAAAATTTAGAAAGAAATCTTTAGACAAATCATGGATGGTTACACCGTTAGTTTTAACATTATTGTTGCCACCAAATTTACCTTTATGGATGGTTGCCGTTGGAGCCAGTTTTGGTGTTTTATTTGGTAAAAGCTTATTCGGTGGTTTTGGCAAAAATGTGTTTAATCCAGCCATTGTAGGTTTGTTATTTATTACCATTTCATTTCCAAGATTTTTAAATACACAATGGTTAAATCCGCGTTCTGGAGATGTTGGGACAACTGCACCAATTAATTTATTTAACGCAAATGAGTTGAATTTCGATTTTTTAGATTTATTTGTTGGTAATGTACCTGGATCACTTGGGACAACATTCCGTTTAGGAATTTTGATTTTAGGGATAATTCTTATTCTATTAAGACTTATCGATTGGCGAATTCCTGTTTTTTATCTCGGGACAATACTTGTTGCAAGTTATTTAGCTGATATTACAGGCATTGCAACATATGATAATCCATTTTTATCAATTATGGTTGGTAGCGTTATGTTTGCGGCATTCTTTGTAGCAACAGATCATGTAACCGGACCAATTGATAAACGTGCAAAGATTGTGTACGCAATCGGACTTGGACTTATTACGTTTATTATTCGTGCGTTTGGAACCTTTGCGGAAGGGGTTGTATTTGCGGTTATTTTAATGAACGCAATTGCCCCACTAATTGACAGTTATTTTATAAAGGATTATGAACCTAGTGATGAAGAAAAAGAAGATCTTAAGGAGGCGATGGCATGAACGCCTACGTCAAAATGATAGTCTTTGCACTTATACTTGGTGTCTTAACTTCAGGGGTATTGATGGCTATGAATGCTTGGACTGAAGACCGTATAGCTGAAAATGAAAAGGTCAGAATTCAAGCGACTGTATTAGATGCATTTGGTGTCTCTTATAATATTAATGAAGTCGCTGACATCTTTGATGATTATGTAGAAACTGTCGAAGTTGAATCTGCTGGAGAAACCTTTGTATTTTATTTAGAACGCGAAGGGGAGCTTATTAGTTTTGAGTTTGCTGGCGAAGGATTATGGGGCCCTATTGAAGGTGTTATAACCCTTGAAAGTGATTTTAACACGATTGCTGATATGGCTGTTTTGATTCAAGAGGAAACCCCTGGATTAGGTGGACGTATTGTTGAAGATGATATCTTAGATCGTTTTACTGGTGCAGAATTCCCTGTGCAATTTATAAAAGATGCCGACCCTGATGATCCAACACAAGTTGATGCAATCTCAGGTGGTACTGCAACTTCAACTGCATTTCAAGAGATTTTAGAATACAATTATGAAGTATATAAGACCGCATGGGATCAATATGAAGGAGGGGCTAACTAACGATGAAATTAATTAGATTAAAATATACAAAATGGTTTAATATATCTAGAAATGGTTTAACACAAAATAATCCAATCGTTGTGGCTGTCTTAGGAATTTGTTCGGCATTAGCCGTTTCTAATAGAGTAGATAATGCCATTGCCATGGGACTTGGTGTAACATTTGTTATTGTCGCGAGTTCAGCAGTCGTCTCAATGGTTAGAAATTTCATTCCAAGTAAACTCCGGATGGTTACTTATATGGTTATCATATCAACGTTTGTTATCGCCGTGCAAATGTTCTTAGAAGCCTATTTTCCGATTATTGCCTCAGCATTAGGTGCATATGTTGGGTTGATTATTACAAACTGTATTGTAATGGGTAGAGCTGAAGCATTTGCGGCTAAAAATCCTGTTAAGTATACGCTTATTGATGGCCTTGCTAATGGATTAGGATATGCGTATATCCTTGTCTTAGTTGCCATTGTTCGTGAAATCTTAGCTTTTGGAACAATTCTCAATATTCAAGTTGTTTCTGATAGTTGGGAACCATGGGTCGTTATGGCTATGGCACCAGGTGGGTTCTTTGTTTTAGGAATATTCATTTGGATTATTAGAGAACTTACTGGAACGTATGAGGTGGCCATTGATGCATAATAAGATGAAAAGAGGTAGAGTATTATGATGGATTTAGTTAGTCTATTTTTAGAATCGGTATTAAATCAAAATATTGCGCTTATTTTTATTCTTGGTATGTGTCCGTTAATCGCCATTTCAACGAATGTTAAAAACGCTACGGGAATGGGAGTTGCAGTTGTTTTTGTTATCACCATTACAGCGATTATTAACTGGCCGATATACCAATTATTAAAAGCTACTGGGACAACAAATCTTAATTTATTAGTATTTATTATTACCATTGCGGCAACGGTGCAATTATTAGAATTGTTCTTAGAAAAATTTATTCCAAAACTGTATAATGCATTTGGTATTTTCTTACCACTAATTACGGTGAACTGCGCAGTGCTTGCAGTGTCCTTATTCTTTGTGAACCGGACCTATACATTTTTAGAAACAACATCATTCGCTCTTGGTTCAGGGGTGGGATGGTTACTAGCTATTGTATTGCTTGCTGGTGTTAGAGAAAAAATGGCGAAAATAAGTGATGTACCACGCGGTTTAGCGGGAAAAGGAATTGTCTTTATCGTTTTAGGCATTTTGTCTCTCGCATTTATCGGTTTTACAGGAATCATTTAAGGTTAGGAGGCTAATAAATGATGATATTAGTAAACCTATTGGTACCAGCTATATTACTTGGAATTCTGTTAGCGATAACAGGGCTCTTAATACTTGCTGATGTATTTTTAGGCAATAAAGGTGAACGAACGATTATAGTTAATGAAACGACAAAAATACCTGTTTATGGTTCAGACACATTGTTAAATACGCTATCAAAAGAAAAGATTTTTATTCCTTCAGCATGTGGTGGAAAAGCTACATGTGGCTTATGTAAATGTACTATTCTTGAAGGTGGCGGTGAGGTTAAACCAACTGAAGAGCCATTCTTAAGTGAAAAAGAAAAAGAAAAAGGCGTTCGATTATCTTGCCAAGTTAAAGTTAAAGATAATATGAAAATAGAAATACCTAATGAGTTATTGAATGCACAAGAGTTTAAAACTGAAGTTGTAAACATAAAAGACTTAACGCATGACATAAAATTAATACAATTGAAACTAATAGATCCAGACACGATGGAATTTAAGCCTGGACAATACGCGCAATTAAACGTACCAGGCATAGAAGTTATTCGTGCATATTCAATTGCCTCAAACCCAAAACATACAAGTTATATTGAGTTTATCGTTAGAATGGTACCGAAAGGTAAGGCAACAACATTCGTACATAAAGCATTAGATAAAGGCGATGAAGTTATTGTAACTGGTCCGTATGGAAGTTTCTATTTACAAGAAGATTCAGACAGAGAAATTGTGTGTATCGCAGGTGGTTCTGGTAAGGCTCCAATTCGGTCAATTTTATACCGACTTAAAGATATGGGTATGCCTAGAAAAACACGATATTTCTTTGGTGCTGTATCGAAAAAAGACTTGTTTTTTACAGAAGAATTTAAAGCAATGGAAGAAGAATTTGATAACTTTGAATATATCCCAGCATTATCGGGTCCTGAAGAAGCAGATAATTGGGAAGGTGATGTCGGATTAATTACTGATGTGCTCGATAAACATACTGGTGATTTAAGTGAAGCAGAAGCGTACTTATGCGGATCACCAGGAATGATCGATGCTTGTATCAAAGTATTAAAGAAACATGATATGAAAGATGAAAATATCATGTATGATAAATTTAGTTAAACAAAAAAAGTGTTTCGTTCACATGAACGAAACACTTTTTCTATTCTTTAACGGCGATGGCATCTATTTCAATTTGTACGTTTTTAGGTAGTCCTCGTACTTCAACCGCAGCACGCGCTGGTTGATGTTCACCAAAAAATTTTGCATACACAGAGTTCATTTCGGAAAAGTCAGCGAGATTTGTCATAAACACGCCACAGCGAACGATGTTTTCTTTTTTAAGTCCAGCAGCTTCAACAATTGCCAATACGTTTAATAAAGCTTGTTGGGTTTGGTCTCTAATGTCATTTGATATTACTTCCATGGTCGTTGGCTCAAAAGGAATTTGACCTGATACATATAAGGTATTTTGTATCATGACACCTTGCGAATAAGCACCGACTGCTTTTGGAGCCTTGTCAGTTTTAATTGTTTTCATTATTTTTCTCCTTTATTGTTAGTTTTATGAAGCGATAAATCTGGTTCTATACGGTGTTTTGTAGCTTGTTCATAGGTATGTCCTAAACTAAATAATATTGATTCTGTATAGCGTTTGCCGATAAATAATAGGCTTTTTGGCGTTGTGTCTTTTAAAGCTTTTGCGGGAATGATTAATGATGGGAGTCCACCAATCGGTGCGTAACCAGATATTTGGGTTGTCATAATGGCGTCTAATTTATTGTCATCGAATAAGTCACCGAATGATTCTAGGTGTTTCATGGTGCCAAGTTTTGTTTTAAGATATAAAGCGTCTTTTAATCTACCGTCAGTAGCTTCTGATTTTAAAAAGATGTCTTGTCCGTATGTTAACGCGCGTTTTGGATGCATGTCATTAAAATCTATAATATCCTTTAGTGTTTTGACATCTGTTTTAGGGTAGACAGATGCTAAAAATTTGTTGATGTCACGTTTAAATTCTGGAATCATTAGTTCGATATTATTAGGTAATGCGTAAGTGAAAGATATATCAATAACAGTTGCACCTTGGTTTTCTAGGACAGTTTTTGCTTCTTTTAGGATAGCTTTGTCTTCGTCACTGAATGTATAGTTTGTAAAGTGTAAAATACCAATATTTTTACCTTTGATAGGGTGTGTACACGAATTAAAGTAAGATGGTTTATCTTTTGGTTGCGTTTGAGTTGCAGAATCATTGTCATCACGTGATGCGATAATGTCTAACATGATGGCACTGTCTTTGACAGTTTTTGTCATGGGTCCTGCGGTGTCTTGGGTGTAGGTAATTGGAATGATCCCATGTCTTGATACAAGGCCTAAAGTAGGTTTTATACTCACGATAGAATTTTGCTGAGCAGGTGACATAAGTGACCCGTTGGTTTCTGTACCGATAGATGCACATACCAAATCGGCAGCGACAGCCACAGCAGAACCTGTACTTGAACCAAGGGGGTCAATGGATGTGTCATAGGGGTGTTTTACTTGTCCATGATGTGATCCGAAACCTGATGGCATACTACCCATCGCCATAAAGTAAGCAAACTCTGAGCAGTTTGCTTTGGCAAGGATAACCGCACCAGCATCACGGAGATGTTTGACAATTGTCGCATCGTATGGACCGTAAAAGTTTTTAAAAACAAAACTGTTTGCGGTAGTACGCATGGCATCATGTGTTAAGATATTGTCTTTAATAACAATGGGAATGCCATGTAGCTTAGAACGGAATCCACTTGTAAGGCGCTCTTGATCTAAAGCGTCTGCAATCATTAGTGCTTCATGATTAAGATCAGCCAAACTGTTTAAAGAATCGTCATACATATGGATTTTTTCTAGCGCTTCTTTTACTAGTTTAACCGAGGTTGTTTCGTTGTTTTTAAGTCTTTCATGGGTTGTGGTGATTGTATTTATATCCATTAAATCATCTCACTTTCTGTCTATATTATAGCATGTTTAAACAATAAAAAGCATAAAAAAAAGCCACCAAAACGGTGGCCAGGTAAGGATATTATTTAATTGCGTCTTGGTAATATGATTCTACAGTATCCCAGTTAATTACATTCCAAAATGCACTAACATAATCAGGACGTCTATTTTGATAGTTTAGGTAATATGCATGTTCCCAAACATCAAGTGCTAAAATTGGTTCACCTTCATCAAACGGAACATCTTGATTTGGTGTAGACGTTACTTTTAACTCTCCGTTATCAGTAACAACTAACCAAGCCCATCCACTACCGAAGCGTGTTTTAGCTGCAGTGTTAAATTCTTCTTGGAATGCGTCGAACGAACCAAATGATTTTTTGATTGCATCAAGCAATGCACCTTCTGGTTGTGCTTTGGCATTTGGTGTTAATACTTCCCAGAATAGTCTGTGGTTATAGTATCCACCACCATTATTTCTAATAGCAGTTTTAACAGCATCTGGGGCATTGTCGAGGTCTAGTAGAACGTCTTTTACGTCTTTTTCTAATAAGTTGGGATAGTCTTCTAAAGCATTTACGTACTTAGTTATGTACCCATTGTGATGTTTCGTGTGATGAATTCTCATGGTTTGTTCATCAATGTGTGGTTCTAATGCATCATAGGCAAAATTTAGTTCTGGTAATTCGTGTTTCATAATATATTTCCCTCCTAATTTGAATTCAATTATATTGTCACATCTTTTTGTATTTTTTTCAATTAAAACGCTTTAATTATAAAGGGTACAATTAAGTAAAAGTTTTGGTATTAATACTTGTGTAATAATTCGCTATGTGCTATTATTCAGTTAGAAAACCTTTAAGGTAGTCCAGAGAGACTAGTAAGGAAAAACAAGCCGTGATGCGGCAATTATTTTGTTATATTCCTATTCTACGTCTTTCGACTTAGAATTTTTTTTTGAAAAAATAAGGAGGAGAAAGAATGGAAGAAAAATTGTTGATTGAAATCAACGAGAAACCGAAAAGTTTAGTAAGATGGTTAGTATTAAGTTTTCAACATGTATTTGCAATGTTTGGGGCAACGGTATTGGTGCCACTATTAACTGGATTAAGTGTTGGTGTTGCTTTGGTGGCTAGTGGTGTAGGTACACTTATCTATATCGGTGTAACTAAAGGAAAGGTACCTGTGTATTTAGGAAGTAGTTTTGCATACATTGCGGCGATTAGTTTAGCCGGACAAACCACAGGATTTGGTAGTGCATTCATCGGTCTTATGTCCGTAGGGATTATTTATGTAATTGTTGCGACGATTATACGTTTTACTGGTAGTGCATGGATTAAGAAGTTATTACCACCGGTTGTAATTGGACCCGTGATAATTATTATTGGACTTGGATTAGCGAATATTGCTATTTCAAATGCAGGATTAGATGGTGCGAGTGGTATTGCAATCCCGCTTGCTGCTTTTGTTACCTTTGCAACAGTAGTTGCAGTCAGTTTACTTGGGAAAGGATTCTTTAGAATCGTTCCTTTTTTAATAGCTATTCTTGTAGGTTATATGTTTAGTGTGGCTGTAGGATTAGTAGATATAACAACAGTCTTTAACACATACTCGTTTTTCCAAATTCCTGACTTTCAATTTATTGGAACCTATGCGCTGAATTTCTCTGCGTTCCTTATGTTTGTTCCCATAGCGTTTGTAACAATTGCTGAGCATATTGGCGATCATACAGTCTTAGGAGAAGTTACAGGCAAAGACTTCATTGAAGACCCAGGGTTAGACAAAACCATCTTAGGAGACGGTTTAGCGACATTTGTGAGTGCTTGTATGGGTGGTCCGGCAAATACAACGTATGGTGAAAATACTGGCGTTGTTGCAATGACTAAAGTGGGGAGTGTATATGTTGTTGGATTAGCTGCTATTATAGCAATCGTTTTAGGCTTTCTAGGGTATATGCAAGCCTTTATTAATAGTATACCAGCTGCTGTTATTGGCGGTATGACGATTATTCTATATGGATTGATTGCTTCAAACGGTGTTAAAGTTTTAATACGTGCAAAAATAAATCTATCGGATATGAGGAACCTGATTATTATGGCAACCATGCTTGTCATTGGACTGGGTGGCGCGTTGGTTCCGATTAATGAAGCCATTAGTTTAGAAGGAATGAGTTTAGCTGCAACTGCAGGTATTATTTTAAATCTCATCTTGCCAAGAACTGAAATTGAAAAAGGATAATATACAAACGGCTGCATAAATTTTATGCAGCCGTTTTATTTTGGTATAATAGATTTGAAGGGAATGATTTTATGGAAGTTACTAAAAATCACATTTGGATTGACACGTTAAATAGATATGCTGATTTATATATTGGACTACCAAAAAACTATGAAACATCAGATGAGTCATACGCAGTACTTTACATGCATGACGGACAAAATGTGTTTAATAAACAAGATTCTACGTATGATATGACTTGGGAAGTAGACAAACATTTTGCAGATGATTCAAGTTTACCAGAAGTTATTGTTGTCGCACTAAGTTCAGCAAAGGGGACGAACCGATTGGATGAGTACGGACCATACGCTTTTACATTTAATAAAGAAACACATGGAGGAAAAGGAGATATCTATGTTAGCTATTTGGTCAATGAGCTAAAACCGTATATAGATGCGACGTATAGAACAAAAACCGAGGCGAAGCACACAGCCATTATGGGTGCTTCAATGGGCGGTTATATTTCACTTTATGCCGCAACTAGATATCCTAATGTGTTTGCTCGAACTGCATCTTTATCAGGGTCATTCTTTTTAGAAAAAGCCCGTTTAATTTCGCACTTAAAAGCGCGTGATTTATCATTATTAGAGAAGGTGTATATTGATACAGGTGATGATGAAGTAGCTGGTGGTAATCAAGAGGATTATGTTTTTAGTAATATGGATGTTTATAATTATTTGCGAACTGTTTTGCCACAAAACAAACTTATGTTTAATGTTGTTGCTGGGGGTAAACATAATGAAAACGCATGGTCTAAACGGTTTCCCGATGTTCTTAAATTTCTTTTTTCATAAAAAAACCTCTCATGTGAGAGGTTTATTTTTGTGCTTGTTTTGGTTGCGGTTTATCAACTAAAATATAATTTTTAAATTTTAAGTAAGTGTAATATCCAAAGATTAATGTATAAATCCCAGCACGGATGAATCCCCAAATAAGATCTGTACCTGAGTTATACATTAGATTAAAAATAACTGTGATTGAGATTAAGTGTAAATAAATCATAGCGTAAGCTAGATAGGCCCATTTGTGTAGACTTTTCCATTGTTTTGGGTGCATTTTCTTTCTGATTTTTGTGAATGATGTGATAAATAACGGAAGCATAATGAGAAAAGCTATCGTGCCTGTTGGATTAAGATTCGTCAAGGCGAGCCATACAAGATAAAATGCGTGAGGGATTAAAAATAAGAAACCTAAAA
>CAZXSS010000048.1:0-9882 GCA_964643385.1 uncultured Candidatus Izemoplasmatales bacterium | reverse complement strand
TTTTATTAAAGCCAATGACTTTTAATAATGATAACGCATAGTACTGAGATTCTACAGTAAGGATCGTTAATAAGTAGATTATAATAAATGCCATCGCAAATGATGCGGCAACCATCATATATATAATAACACTGTATGTTTCATTTAGCGTCTGTAACTGTTCAATAACCTCACTTTTATAAACCACCAAGGGGTAATTGTCTTTATCTACTTCAGTTTCTGTATACAGGCGGTTAAAATAACTATCATTTCCAGCGAGTTCCTCACTAATAAGCGCACGATCATAAAAGATATACGCTCCTGGATATGTATCGGCAACCGCACTAATTTTAACATCTAATGTATTTCCCATGACTTCAATAGTTAACATATCACCAATGCGCATGTCACTTAGATCTTGGAAGCTTTGGGAGATAACAATACCTTCACTCACTAAGTTTGTAATCGTTTTTCCTTCACTATTATAAAGCCCATGTAAGGTGGCATCTTCATCGATAGCAACAAGGGTTGCACGGTAGCTGTCGGCTTGAATTTGTAACTCAATGGCTTGTTCAAAATCATTAGGTGTACATGTTTGTGGCTCGCAATATATGATGCTTTCATAGCTGTGATCTTGATAGTAAGATATCATTGTTTTATTAAAAATATCACGCATACTTAGCGCCATAAAAACTAAGTAGACACCTAAAATAATACCTAAAGAATATACCAGAATTTTAACCCACTGTCTTAGTAATAAGGCAATTTGCAAGCGGGTCAAGAGGTTTATTTTTTTGATGAATGTCGTTAGTTTTGTGGTTTTTGATGGTTTTTGTTTTACAAGTTCTGGGTTTATTAGCAGTTGTGGTTTTGGTTTTAATAACGTGTATAATCTAAGTGTTGTAAGTCCTAATACAAGCAATGAAGGAACTATAACGGCAATGACAATATGCGGAGATAATATCGCAATCTCGCCTTTAGGAAGTAAATAAAAACGTAAATATAAATCTCTAATATTTGAAGCGAAATAAGCACCAAGAAAGGCACCGATTGTTAAAGCAATCACCGCAAATATAAAGACACAGATAGTATACGGGTAGATTATCGCGCGGGTTCTTGTACCCAAAGCTTTTAAAACACCTAATACCGCTTTTTCATCATTTAAGGTTTTTGATACCATAATCCCTACAATAATTAAGCCAATAGTCGCAATTAAGATGCTCAGAAATAGACCGATGCCTTGACCGCCTTCAATTTCTGTATAGATCGCACCACTGCGCATATTGTTTTCGGTAAGTTCCATATAGGTAATGAAATCAAAATCGTATATTGTACGTTCTAATCCTGGATCATCATCTTCAAATAGCCCACTAATATGAACATACTCTTGTGCATCTAAAGCGTCATATGCTTGATCATGCAATAAACCAAGGGTTTGATTGGTTCCGTCAAACATGTAGACATTATCTAATATCGGAAGGTTATAATCAGGAAATATCACAAAGCCTGTGATCGTATATTCTATTGTTTTAAGGGTGATGGTATCGCCGATATTAAGTTGGTGATGATCAGCGTACACTTTTGTAATTGCAATCTCTTCATTGTTTGATGGGGCTTCGCCGGCTTTAAAATAAGGAATATTGATGGCATCCGTATCACGAAATACTCTAATTCTGTTACGCGCTTCGCCGTGTTCAATAAAATGATCTTTATAGTATCTCAAAGCAAAATCAACAGTGGTATATTCACTTTCTAATCTATCAATTCTTGCGTTAAGTAAATCTGTATAACAAGATGTATTTTGCGTTTTTAATTCACTAAGCATCATGCCTAGTGTTGGGTTACATGTTGAAAGCGCTTCTTGATCACTTGAAGTGACAACATGGGTCATCTCAAGATAGAAATCTTCTTGTTTATGGGTTTTAAAATAGTTAGTACTGGCTGTTTCTATGGATTCTGTAGACATAGACATGGTTGTATAAATAAAGCCGCTGATGATAAGTAAAAGTCCTAAAAGCGTAATCGATAACCATTGTTTTTTAAACGTTCTTAAAACATGTCTAAAAAGCATTATTCATTCCAATGAATGTTATCAGCTTTTTTGGGTTTATTCTCGTCAATAGACGCAATCTTACCAGAATTCATCTTAATAATGCGTGTAGCTAGCTGGGCAATACTTTCGTTATGTGTTATTAAAACAATGGTGGTATCATATGTTTCATTTAGGTCTTGTAATAATCCAAGAATCGATTTTCCCGTATCTTCATCTAAAGACCCTGTGGGTTCATCACAAAATAGAATTTTTGGGTGTTTAACTAGGGCTCTAGCAATCGATACCCGTTGTTGTTCACCGCCTGATAATTGGAATGGATATTTATCTTTATGTTTGGTTAATCCAACATCTTCTATAAGTTTATCAATATCTAGCGGATCATTAACTAAGCGTGCACCAATGAGAATGTTTTCTTTGACCGTTAAGGTTTGTAAGAGATTGTGTTGTTGGAAGATAAAGCCTAAATGATGTCGTCTAAAAAGCGTTAAGGCTTTTTCATTCATTGTATGAATGTCATACTCATCAATGGAAATCGAACCTTCATCAAGGGTATCTAACCCGCTCATGACGTTTAAAAGTGTCGACTTCCCTGACCCAGATGGGCCTAAAATAACTACGAAATCTGAATCGTTAATCGTTAATGAGACATTGTTTAGTGCTTTGGTTTTTACATCGCCTGTACCGTAAATCTTATGAACGCCCTCTGCGGTTATTGCCATACAATCACTTCCTTTAATTTATTATACCACGTTTAAAAATGTTTTATCGATAATCGAGTATAGATATCCCTTAATGGGTTTGGTTGTCATGGTTTCTAAAAGTGAAATATACCCTTTAACCTGATCTTTATAGCTATCTTTATTAATGGTTTTTAGTTTAAAATCAATGACGATAAACTGGGTGTCTGTTTCAAGGAGTAAATCCATATAGCCTTCAGCTTGACCTTCCTCATTTTCTTGATAAAAAGGGAATTCTTTATAAACGTTTATCGGATTGATTGATTGTATAAGTTCATTGTTAAAGAAAGCTTTAAGTAAGGCTTGGTGATGAATATTATCTGTAAGTCTTTCAATTTGCGGTTCAACTGGTTTAAAGAAATTAATAAGTTCAAAATAGGCATGCATGGTATTTCCTTGTTCAATCGCACTTAAGGTGTCTGGGTCAAGTAAAGTTGTCACTTCTTTACTATAGCGTGTCTTAGGCGGTTTTGTTTCTACAACCAACCCGGTTTCATAGGCTTTTTCTTGTGTGTTTTCAACCGTTAGTTCAAGCGGTTTTTTATCGATTTTATAGTGTTTGTTGAGGTCGTAATCACTCAGTGAAATAGGTGATAATAAGGAACTGAGATTATCAATAATCGATTTAAAAACATCGTTAAAATGTTTGTAATACCGACTTCGTTCAAAGGCTTTAATTCTATCATTTTCATCATAATGATAATGTTTTTCTGTCATGTTCATATATAGCGGAATGATACCTTTTTCTTTTATTCTTGTTAAAGCGACATAAAGGACGCGTAAGCGTTCAGAGGTATCCTCTTTACGTTGGTCATCTTTATGTAGTTCAAAAAGATATGATTGTTTCAAGCCATCAGCATCATGTGGCATCAACATCCCATAGGTTTCACTAAACGCGTAGTTTTTCATTGTCGAGCGGTTCCACATCCGGTGAAGACTAGGCAAGTAAACAATAGGAAATTCAAGCCCTTTTGATTTATGAATTGTCATCATTTGAACTTTGTTAGCCGCATCGGATTGATCACTCGCAAACTCGACGTCTAACCCTTCTTCAACCATGTAATCAAAATAGTCCACAATAGACCCTAGATGATAGCCGTCTTTGGTTAGACTATGAATAAGGCTTGTTAAGTAGTCTAAACGTGCTAATGCACTTTTTGTATGTGGTAAATGTATGGTTTTTTGGTGAAAATTAAAGGTATCTGATAGTGTTTTAAATAGTCTATTTAATGGCATTGAATCAACTTGGTCTCTTAACTCAAAAAGTGGACCAAATAAACTAGTGAACGTGTTTAAAATAGCGTCTTCTTTTAATATTGTATTTTTTGGTAATGCGTTAAGTTGGGTAATAATTTCATCATCACTGAAGTCAAATAAGTAACTTCTTGCAACGCTTAAAAAGGCATGTTTAACATGTTTTTTATAATACTCAGCGTCGGTTAAGGCATAGAGTAATTTGAAGAGATTACGGTAAGCATCAATGTCGATATAGTTTAGAAATGGTTCATTTTTATTAATGGCTAGTGGGATGCCTTTATATTCAAAAATTTGTTTGAAGGCTTCAAATTGACTTGAGACACTAATTAATATTGCAAAGTCGTCAAAGCGGGCTTTGCGTAATCTATTTAAATCTGAGTCAAAGACCTCGTAGGTACCAACTTTGTTTAGAATATCATTCGCAATATAAAAGAACTCCATCTCTTCTAAAGACAAAGATTTTTCTTTTAAATACACATCTACGTCTTCATCGGTATATGGATTGATTTCTAAGCCGTAGGTTTGTTTGTCATTAATATGAGTTTCGTAAGTGGTGTTCCCAAAAGTTAGACGTTGATTGCCTTCATAATCAATCCCGCCAACCGATTCGTCCATGATGTATTGAAAGACGGTATTTATGTCATCGAGAACCGGTTTGCGTGAACGAAAATTGGCGTTTAGATCAATTACCATACTGTTGTTGTCTGTTTGATAATGTTTATATTTTTTTGTAAATAGGCTAGGCTCTGCGTGACGGAAGCGGTAAATTGATTGTTTAACATCGCCCACTTGGTAGGTGTTATTATCAGTGATAAGGCTGATGAAGGTGTCTTGAAGTTTACTGGTGTCTTGGTATTCATCAATCATCACTTCGTGAATTGAACCAACAAGTTCTTGTTGAACTGAAGGGTTCTCTTTTACGAGTTCGATGGCGAGTCTTGCGATGGTAGAAAAGTCCATGATTTCATGATCAAATTGGAACTGTCTCATGGAGATATATAAAGATTCTAACAGTTCTTTAATGATAGGGATGTGCGTTTTGGCATCCATAAAATCTTGAAAATGGGCATCCTTTGATTGCGATAACAAAGGCAAGATATCTTTATCAAGCAGTTTTTTAATCGCATCTCGTGCAGCTTTTAGATCATCTAGTGCCGCTTCTTCATCATCTTCTTTAAGCGTGCGAGAAATGCTTCTTAAGGTAGGCAATGCAGGCATCGTGGTTGCTTGGTTAAACATTGCATCAAAGGTTTCAGCGTTAAATAAAGGTGATAGGGTATCAATCAGGTCACGCACAAAATCTTGTGCTACGCTGTGTGTCATGCGGGCATCTAAATCGTAGAGTTCATCTTTAACACTATCTAGTCGGGTTTTTATTAAGGTTTCATATGTTTTGAAGGTTGTTTCAAACGCCGACTCAGTGAATATTGATTTAGTGTAGTAGTCTAAAGCTTCATGAAAGTCTGGAAATAAGCCGAGTTGTGTATAAAAGTAAAGTATTTGTTCTTTAAGTACGGCATCGTCTTTAATGGTATAGGCATCAATATAATCTAAGAAGGCTTGATTTTGCTCTTCATACTGGTTTAAAAATATTGCATCTAAATGGTGTTTATACGCCAGTTGCATGCGAATAGGATCACCAATAGTGATTTGTTTACTTAAGTTTTTTAAGTAGCCGTATTTTTTTACGATAAATAAGGCATAACTATCGAATGTTTGAATATGGGTGCTGTCAAGTTTTTCAATAGCGGCTTTAGCATAATGCGAGGTATCATTTTGCAGTTTTTTCCGGATACGGATTTTCATCTCTTTAGCAGCAGCATTGGTAAATGTTAGAACGACAAGTTGGTCAACAGGCACGCCTTGTCTTACTTTTTGCGCAACGCGTTCGCTAAGGACAGCGGTTTTACCACTCCCTGCACCGGCGCTTACTAAAATATTTTTATTATCTTCATAAATTGCTTTGGCTTGCGCTTTAGTCCATTTCATTGTGAACCTCCTCTAATGCGTCGTTGAGGTCTTTTTCTTTTGGAAGATTATAGGTGATATAATCCTTCTCACTTTTATAACAAATATCATTATATGGGCAATATTTACAACTCAAATCAATGTTTTTATCGCGTTTTGGGTTGATGCTAAAATCGCCCTGTGTGATATTGAGAATGGCGTTTTGAATAAGGGTATCAAGATGATTAATCCAAAGGGTTAAATCATCTTCTGTGAAGGTTTTAGTGTAAGCACTCAAAGATCCATTTTTATTAAATTTTAGTTTGTCGATAAACGGGTCATCAAGTGCGCCTTTATCGATATGTAAAATTTCTTTTGGGTTATTTTCTGTATACCCTTTTAGTGCGAGATGGTTTTTAATGGCTTCGGCTTTTGTTAAGTCATCTTGTTTTTTTGGTTTTAACATTACCGTTTGTTCGTAGAATCCTTTGATTGAATGGGTTGGGTTGGCATGCGTATATAACAGTACATAGTATAACAATTGAACGTTTAGCCCATGTAAAAGATGTGGTAATTTCAATGTTGGTTTTCCGGTCTTATAATCTATGAGTAGTGTATGGGTTTGAGCCTCAGTTTCTCTTGCCATGACTTTATCGATAATGCCAACAAGTGTTGCATTATCGTAGTCCTTGGTGTACTGGCCTTCTTTTTCTTTGACAGTATACTCGGACTGTGCCATTTGGGCTTTAATCACTGAGAAGGCATCTTTTAGCATAGCCATGCTTTGATTTAAGAAAAAGCGATCTTTTGCGGTAACATTATCGCGGCTATTACAAATATCATTGACAGCCATTTCAATAGCAGTCTCTTCGATAGTATCTTGGTCTAGGTGGGTTTCAAGTAACCCATGAAATAGGTTTCCTAAATCTAAATGAATGCTGTCTTCTTGCGGGTCAACCTTTAAAAGATGATCCATTAAAAACTGGAACTTACATTTGAAATAGCTGTTTAATTTGGTATACGATAATCTTAAGTGATTTGGCAATACATTGTGTAATGTTTCTTTACTAAGTCCTGTGAAGCGATTATCAAAAGGCGTAAAATAGTCTTTTAACGCTGGATACAAGGTTTTAAATATCTCATTTTTTTCTTTATACATGGTATATAAATCATAGGATTCTTTGGTTTTGATTAAATCGTAAGGTTTACTATAAGGTTGATGTATTAGCGTATTTGGACTTTCTTCATTTAATGAAAACTGCGTTTTCAGTTCGCTTAAAAAACTGGCCTTATACATAGTTTCTGATAAGGATGCTTTTGCATATGTGAGGGTGGCGGTATCAGTATAATGAAGGTGAACTTTAATTAAGTCTTTGTTGTTTTGATTAATCGTATCTGCGGTGTCATAGTGAATTATCATTTTTTCTTCTTTAGTTAAGAGATCATCTTCGCTTTTAATGACTGGAAAATACCCTTCGGCTACGCCTAAATGAAAGTGATAAGGTGTATGTTTTAATGGTGCATTATCAATGCTGGTAATCGCGACACCATGTTGTGTTTCATGAATTGGAACTGAGGTTGTTTTTAGTGTATGTTTAATCATGGGAAATATAGTTTCTATTGGCTTTCTATATGAGACTAAGGAATTAAGGGTTTGGAGTACTTTGACATAGAGTCTAGGAGAAAGTGCATTGGTGGTTTTTTGAAAACTGGTAAGCGCATCGTGTAATGCGGCGTAGATGTCTCCTTTGAAGGTTGTTAGATAAGTATAAAACCGTTGAACACAGCGATATTCCCAAAGCGTGGTTTTTTGGTCGGTATAATAGGGAATATTAAACATGTCAAACGTAGATTCTACAGTTGTGATATATTCAGGATGATGCAAGATAATCCGCATTTCATTAAGCTCGTGTGTTTTCGCATAGTCTCTAATTCGGCTTGCGACCCAAGCGACTTCATCACTAACCGTATCAAAATTATAAAGGGTAATTGAAGGGTTGGTTTTAGGGTTTTTGACCTCGGTATAAGAGGCTATTTTTTTTAATTGTATTAGGGCTTGTTTTATTATACTTGAAGGCGTAACAAGATCGACAAAAATGGTTTTATCTTTAAATAGTAAATCAGTATGATCGACAGGTTTTATCAGTTGTTTTTTTATTAAATGTTTTTTTAATGATTGAAGTTTTTGTAATGATTCTGTAGGGTAGTCTTTATCGCAATCAATGGTATATAAGTAAGGCAACCACGGTTCAACGACAGCTGGTTTTAAACCAAAAAAGACCGATGCTTCAAAGAGCATATGGTCTTTTGCTTTATAAAACATGTGCTCGATGAGCACATTGGGATGCATAAATGTAATGGCTTTAAAGGTATTTTTGTTTGCGAGTTCTCGCAAAATTTGGTTTTTCTTTTCATGATCGGTGATGTAAAGGATAGGACCTTCGGTATTTAAAAGGGTATCAATAATTGTCACAAGCATCACGCACTTTCTTTCATTTTTGTTCGTAGTTGTCCGCATGCCGCATCAATATCTGAACCCATTTCCTTGCGCAAAGTGGCATTGATGCCACGTTTTAGTAGCTGTGCATGAAATGCTTCAGCACGCGCTGGGTCTGATGGTTGGTAGTGAAACTCACTAACTGGATTATAGCGAATTAAATTAACGTAAACATTGAGCCCACGTAATTTATCACTTAACTCGTTAGCATGGCTAATATCATCATTAACATGATTAAGTAAAATATATTCAATGGTGACACGGCGGTTGGTTTTCTCAATATAGTTTTCGATACTTTTTAGGAGTGGTTTCATAGGATAGGTTTCATTGATTTTCATTAATTTTGTGCGGATTTCATCGTTTGGTGCGTGTAAACTTAAGGCAAGATTAACTTGCTTTGTTTCCTTGGCGAAAGCATCGATTTTCGGAATGATTCCGCTCGTTGAAATGGTAATATGCCGGGCACCAATTTCTAATCCGTAAGGACTATTAATGATATCAACAAAATCCATGACGTTATCATAATTGTCAAATGGTTCTCCCGTTCCCATGATAACAACATGGGAGACTCTTAGGCCTTCTAAAGTTTCCACTTCTTTTAGTTGCATCACCATTTCACCAGCGGTTAAATTGCGAATCCGTTTTTGTAAGCCAGATGCACAAAACGAACAGCCAATATTACAGCCAACTTGGCTGGTAACACATAAACTATCCCCGTAATCATGATGCATTAAAACGGTTTCTATGACGTGACCGTCGTGAAGTTTAAACAAGTATTTTTTAGTTTTATCACTGGCGGTTTGCTTGTGAAAGAGCGGTAAAGAATCGAACGTGTATGTTGTTTCTAAGTGCGCTCTTAAAGCCTTACTTAAATTGGTCATATCTTGAAACGATGTGACGTTATGTTTATAGAGCCACTCAAATACTTGGCGGCCGTTAAAGGCTTTATATCCTTTACTAACAAGTTCTTTTTTTAATCTGTCTAATGGTACATTATAGATAGTTTCCATTTATATCACCTATGAATTATTATACCATAATCTGGGTGGTTTCAAGGGGAATAAAAAAGAAAAACCCTCACATGGAGGGTTTAATTTAATCAAACTGTTTCATTAAAATTTCATGCGCATCTTTATACTCTAGTCCGAACGTATCTGCGACGGCTTTATAGGTAACATAACCTTTTAATACGTTGATGCCTTGAAGTAGTGCATCGTTGTCTAAACATGCGATGCGATAACCTTTATCGGCGATTTGCAATGCATAAGGAATGGTTGCGTTAGTGAGTGCGTATGTTGAGGTGCGTGGTGTTGCCCCTGGCATGTTTGCAACACTATAATGAATAACCCCATGTTTCTCAAAAACAGGATCATCATGGGTAGTAATGCGGTCGATGGTTTCAACTGAGCCAC
>CAZXSS010000047.1:0-9978 GCA_964643385.1 uncultured Candidatus Izemoplasmatales bacterium | reverse complement strand
AACTCTCTTAATAAGGAGTTATTTGGGACGACATTGTCATCTACATCATTAAAATACTTTAAGAACTTAATGAGACGGTTGGCGGTAATGAAATATTCACTATCACGCGGGATTTCCATTAACGTATCGAGTGCATATTTTTTCATGACGCAGAGTTCATAGGCTAAGCCGCTGTTAAAGATGTAATCAGCGCCTTCTTGATGTGGATAAATCCACTTAAATTCGCCGTTACGCACGCTTTGCCACATCGAGATCGTTTTCCCAGCGCTTGCATTACGGAATTTTTTATCGCGGACGATACGTCTTAATAAGCGAAGGTTGGTAATGCTTATTGGGTTATGGTAATCGATGTTGATTTGAAGTTGCGGGCTAATAAAGATTTTGTATTTTTGATGTTTAGGAATTAAGGTTGTTAAGGTTTCGTTTAAGGCATGAATCCCTTCAATAATAATAGGGTTTTTTTCGGTAATTTGCATTTTACGGTACCCAGCACGGGTTTTTGACATAAAGTCAAATTCGGGAATATCAACAACTTTGCCGTCGATGAGATCAATCATGTTTTGGTTAAATAGTTCGATATCTAAGGTATTGATATGTTCTAAATCAATATTGCCATCTGCATCGGGTTGGATTTGATCGCGGTTTAAATAATAATCATCTAAGGAAATCATCACCGGTTTTAATCCTAACGTCATGAGTTCAATACGCAACCGTGTTGAGAATGTGGTTTTACCACTTGATGAAGGTCCAGCGATAGCAATAAGTCTTATGTCATCAATGTTTTTGAGCACGGTTTGACCAATTTCAGCAATCATTTGATTATGTTTAGATTCGTTCATTTGTACAAACTCAATCATCGATTTACTAGAGACGTGTTCATTCATTTTTGCAATCGTGTTCGCATCAATCCGTTCTGCCCAGCGGTTGGCTTCGCGTAAGGTGCGTCCGTAGATTGGTGCATCCTCAAATGGCGGAATTTTTCCGGCAGCCTCAGCACGAGGGTATTGAATTAAAAACCCAGGTGAATAAACGCGAAGTCTAAAATCTTTGATGTAGCCAGTTGATGGGACCATTAAGTTATACATGTAGTTTAAGTATCCGTCACATTCATAAAAGTGGACCGTGTCTTCTGGACGGTATTGGATAATGTCAATTTTATCATCATAATCATGCTTTTCATAAAACTTTATCGCTTCTTGTGTCGTCATTTCGGTTCGTCTAATTGGTAAATCTAAATCAATAAGACGGTGCATTTCTTGTTCAACGTTTTTAATGATTTCCCGCACGGTTTTGGTATCTTCAACATTAAAAATATGGCAGAATGTAGTCCGTGAAATACTATAGTTGAACTTGAATTTATATTGCGGATAGAGTTTATGAAATGCCATACTAATTAAATAGCGTAAGCTGGCCTCATAAGTAAATATGGCCTCGTGGTTCCTTGTGTCTAAAAACTCAATTGTTGCATCGTAGTCAATTTCATAATACAGTTCGCGTAATCGGTTATTAACTAACGCTACAAAATATGTTTTGTTTTGATCTTCTATAAGGTCGATCAACGCGACTTTTTCTTTAAATGTCTGTTCTTTATTATCAATGGTAAGTGTGAACATCGTGATGCTCCTTCCTATGGTAAAAAATAGATGTAGTACTATTTTATCAAAAAAGGGCTTTTTTGCAAGAAAAATCATGGTATAATAAGGTATTATAGTTAAGGGAGGTTGGCAATGGCTTTTCGATTTGGAGCCAAGTTAGAAGAACTAAAGAAAGAAATGAAGATGCTAGTGGAGATTGAAAAACATCCGATTGTACTTTTCTATTATAACGATAAGGTATATGCAATCGATAACCGGTGTCCACACAAGCAAGGATCGCTTTATGATGGAACTTTTGAAGATGGCGTTATTACGTGCCCAAGACACGGGGCAAAGTTTGCGATTGAAAAGGGAAATGTAAAGCAAAAGCCCAAAGTTTTATTCTTTAAATTGCCGACAAAAAAAGCACAAACCTACGTAACTAAGATTACAGACGGGGATGTAATGATCTTAGTATAATTTTTTTATAAAACCCCTTTGCAATAAAGGGGTTTTATGTTAAAATAATTTAGAAATTATGAATGCCGCTTTAGCTCCAATCGGTAGAGCAATTCCATGGTAAGGAAGAGGTTGCTGGTTCAAGTCCAGCAAGCGGCACCATTTCATCTATAATGTGCTTATTATTAAGCACTTTTTTTTATGGTTGTGCTATACTAAAGATAGGTGATAATATGAAAAAACGTATTGTAGTAACAGGGATGACGAGCGGGATAGGAAAAGCCTTAGTCCAACAATTGGTACGTGATGGCTATGAAGTAATTGGCATTGCGAGAAATGAGACCAAGCTGAATGCTGTTGCGGATACACTAAAAGAAGCATCCGGTTTGTTTTATCCTGTGGTCGCTGATTTCATGTCGTTTCAAGCGGTAAAAGATGCAGTCACTAAAGTCTATCAACGGTTTTCTAATGGGTTTGATGTGTTAATTAATAATGCTGCGCTTGTTCCCAAAGCTAAAATAATAACTGAAGACGGGTTTGAGGCACAATATCAAGTGAATCATTTGGTGCCGGTTTATTTAATTGAATCTTTTTTACCACTGTTAAAGAAAGTACAGGGTATGGTCATTACAACGAGTAGTGATGCCCATAAACGCGCGAAATTTGATCACAATGACATTCAAGGGTTAAACAAATACCACTCCGTAAGGTCATATTGTCGAACCAAACTTTATAATGTTATGATGACAAATTATTATAATGATATCAATACCAGTATCCCATTTTATGCTGTGCATCCTGGACGGGTAAAAACAGAAATCGGGACAAAAAACACGTCAAAATTATATGCGTTTTTATGGCGTTTATTCACGCGTAAAGGGTTCGAACCTGAGGAAACGGTACCTACGTTTATCTATTTAATTAAAGAACGACCAACACCTGGGTATTATTATATGGAAAAACCACTTAATACTAAGAAAGAAGCTGAAAACAGACAAAACATCGATGATTTAATGAAAGAAACATTGTCACAACTAGAGCCATTTTAACGTGAAAAATAGCGTCATTTTATAAAAAGTGTATGATTATTGGAGATATTTAAAATAGAAAACATCAAGAAATATGACTTCAACGCCTAAACAAAAAGAAAAACGCTCGTTAGAGCGTTTTTTTATTGTGGTATTGAATCTGGTCTACCGCGTGGGGGAACAGAAGTTGAATCATCGTTTGATAGTGATTTATAGATTTGTATGAGTTCTCCAGTAGTTCTTGTTTCTAAGTCCTCAAAGGTATAATCTTCTGTTAAGGCCAATATGGATTCGATGGTTCGCAGTTTCATCATCGACATATGATGGTCATGCGCGGCTTCTTGTTCTTCATCAGTTGGATTTTGGGCGTTACCACGAATCATCTGGATATTTGGCATACGACTTTGGGCATGTTCAGGAATGCGTGTTTCGATGGTTTCCATTAAGGTTGTCTCTCTTAGTGATGAGCGACCTTTAACATCAATCATGACATAAGGGTTTTCATTATTTAAGTAGTTTTCATTGATGGCGAGATCAATAATGTCATCAATAACGCTATGAACATTGTGTCCTTCATAATCATTAAGGAGATCAATGAGGTGTTCTGCGTCCGTATTAATGGCGCGTAGGGCAATGATATTGTCTTCTTCATCGACATCGATTTCAAATGATGGGTTAATGTCCATATAAATGGTTGAATCAGCACTAATCGTATCACCAGATCCGTTATCATTCAAATTTAATAATAAGAATCCGCTAATAAGGATGACTAAGAGTAAACTCGCAAATTGTGTAGTGTGGCGTTTAAAGTATGATAAAAACGACCGTTTTTCTGGACGGATATGTGCTTGCGCTAGGATGTTGCGTTTCAAATCAGGCACATCTTTATGCGCGGCTTCTAAAATGCGTTTTTTAATATCGTTGTCATTCATGATCATCACCTGCTTCTTTACGGAGTTTTTTTAAGGCGTTTTGATACATCCATGTGATAGTTCCTAGTGGTTTATCGAGCGCCTTTGCAATATCTTTATGTTTTTCATCTAGTATAACATGTCTAATTACAACTTCTTGTTCATCGGGGTTTAATACTTTAAGTAACGATTCTAAGTAGTAATTGTCTTCTTGAGAACTGGTGGTTTCACCAAAAATATTTGGGGTTTCTTGTTCATCAACATATAGGTCTCTTTTTCGTCTATTGTAGGTATTGATGGCTAGGTTCTTTGCGATGCGGTTGACCCAAGCTGTAAATTGTGTGTTGGTTTTATACGTGTGAATCTTCTCAATAACTTTAATATAGGTATCTTGCATGATGTCTTCAGTTAATGATTTATCTTTAACAATTGTTAAAATAGTGTAATAAACACCAGTTTTTGTGGTATCATATATAACATCAAAATAGGTGTCATCACCTTTTTTTAAATGTTTAATCGCGGTTTTTAAGTCAATAGTCTCCATCGATGCACCTCACGCTTTTAAAGGCAATTCACTTAGTAAACAAATGATATTGCCTTTTTATTGGAATTAGTTGAAAATAATTTATGTATAGTCTTATTATAATATATACCGAGAATAAAAAAAGGTTTATGGTAAAATAGAAGTGGAGGTAATATATATGGAATTTGTTGCGACGTGTGCCTTTGGCATCGAAGCGGTATTAAAAAGAGAATTAGAAGCACTTAATATTCCTGTAACTGAATCTTCGAATGGTAAAATTTACTTTCGTGGTGATATGCAAACGATGATGCATGCGAATCTTAGTTTACGCACTGCAGAACGTGTATTTATGGTATTAGGCAAAGCCAAGGTAACATCGTATGATCAGTTATTTGATTTCGTGAAAAAACTTGAACTTAAATCGTTATTATCAGAAAAGGGCCGATATATCATTAATGCGAAAACGCATAAATCAACGTTATTTAGTCCGAAAGATATTCAGTCGATTACCAAAAAAGCGCTTATTGAAAATTTAAAAGTTGCGTATAAAACGTATGATTTTTTAGAAACAGATGAGCCTTATATGATGCTTATTGATATTTTAGACGATCAAGCGCTTGCGTTACTAGATACATCTGGCCATGGGTTACATAAACGCGGGTACCGCTTAGACCACGGGGAAGCGCCGTTAAAAGAAACTTTAGCCGCCGCACTTGTGTTATTAAGTTTTTATGATGAAACACGGCCACTTTATGATCCGTTTTGTGGGTCTGGCACGATTGTTATTGAAGCTGCGATGATTGCGAAAAATATCGCACCTGGATTAAACCGTGGTTTCGCGTTTGAAAAACATAAATATCATGATCAAACCATGTTTAAAACAATCAAACGGAACTATTTAAAAGCGATAAGACAAGATGATGTTGCGCCTATTTATGGACGCGATATTGATTTAGATGTCTTGAAAAAAGCAGAAGAAAATGCCTACCGTGCAGGCGTCGATGATGTGATTGAATTTGGTTTAGCTGACGTCCGGATTCAGTCATTTGATGAACCTTACGGAATAATCATAACCAATCCACCATATGGTGAACGGTTAGAAGATCAAGCATCACTAGAACCGTTATATAGTACAATTGGTGAAAAGTTTATGGCACTAGATACGTATTCTATTTATATGTTAACAGCGTTCAATGGCGTTGAAGGTGTATTTAAGAAAAAAGCAGATAAAACCCGTGTCTTATTTAATGGAAATATTAAAGCGCGATTTTATCAATATTATGGCCCAAGACCGCCTCGGTAACTTGGGCTTTTTTATTTTTTTAAAAAAGTTAGGTATTATCTAACTATTTTTATTATTTTATGATATAATGCTTTACGGTGATGAAAAAATGTCTAAAGATGATAAAAAACGGTACCTTATATTAAAAGATTCAAACATCTATAAAGGCCTTCTCATAATGGCCTTGCCTTTGATGTTAAATAATTTCTTAAAAACATTCCATGACTTCATTGACATGTTTTTTGTTGGTCGCATTCCTGGCCGTGGAACAGAAGCCATTGAGGCCATTCAGTTAACCTTCCCAGTGGTGTTTACATTCTTAGCCCTTGGTATTGGACTGATGGTTGCGGGAACGGCATTAATTAGTCAATTTATCGGGTCTAATCAGTTAGAAGATGCAAGAAAATATGCCTCTCAACTCTTAGTGCTTAGTTTTATTTTAGGAGTTGTATTAAATATCGTATCCTATTTTGGCGCGCCATTCTTTTTCGATATGATGGGTGTAGAACCAGGATATACTTATGATGGCGCTGTTAGTTATTTACAGTGGCGTGCATTTGAACTCCCAGTATTATTTATGTTCTTTAGTTATATGGCCACAAGACAAGCTAGCGGTGATACGATTTCTCCTGTTATTATTAGTGGGACTGCGATTGTATTAAATACAATTCTTTCGCCAATTCTTATTACCACATTTGGCTTTGGGGTTGCTGGGGCAGCGATGGCAACATTATTTGCGAATGTTGTGGTTATGCCTGTGGCGATCTATTCACTCTTCTTTGCAAAAAGCGGTGTGACGGTTACCTTCAAATATATGCGCTTAGAAGCAGGGGTTGTTAAAGATATTGTTAGAACAGCAGTACCTGCGTCTTTAGGTCAAGCAATTACCGCGATTGGCTTTGGGGTAATGAACGCGGTTATTTATGATTACGGTGATTCAACCCTTGCAGCATTCGGAGTTGGAAACCGAATTGTCTCGATGTTGCTACATCCAGTTATGGCAATTGGCGGTGTGGTAAGTGCCTATATAGGTCAAAATATTGGCGCGCAAAACACGGCTAGAGCAAAACTTACTTTTAGAAAATCAATGATTCTTTCTACTGTTATGATGGCCGTAGGCGCGTTTGCGTTCTTATTTATAAGACGACCACTCGCTGGACTTTTTATTGTCGACAATCCCGTGGCATTACAGTTAGCAAGTGATTATATGTTCTTTATTTTAATCGGATTGCCGTTAATGGGCGTGTTCCAAACCTTTATGGGAACGTATAACGGAACCGGAAACACCCATTTTTCTTTCATATTATCAGTCACAAGATTATGGTTGATAAGGGTACCACTGGTGATCTTTATGCGTGATTTTACGGATTTAGGCGCAAGTGGGATATGGTATGCAATGCTTGTTAGTAATTTCTTGATTGCGATTATCGGATTCTTCTTATACTTAAAAATTGACTTTAAACCAAAAATCCGTGTCGGTCCTAAAGTTAAAAAACCGTTACCGAAACCATCCATTGGCTAAATAAACAAAAAGCGTGTTCAAAAATTTGAACACGCTTTTTTTAATGAGATTATGCGGCAGGAACAACTGCGCCACCATAATTATCTTCAATCCATTGTTGGACATCAGGTGATTGTAAGGCGTCAATGAGGGCTAAAATAAATGGGTCATCTGAATCACTTTCATTGGCTACAAGAATATTAACATAATGTGAGCCGCTACCTTCAAGTAATAAGGCATCTTCTAAGGGATTGAGATTGTGATCAAGCGCATAGTTTCCATTGATTAAGACAGCATCTCCTGAGGTATTATCATAATTACTGAAGAGTTGTGCTGGGTCGACCTCAGTAAAGGTGATTGTTCTATCTGAGGTGAATAGTGAGGTAAGATTGGCAAGGCTTGAAGCAGTGATGTCATTAGCTGAGACACCGTCATTAAGTGTAATCAATCCGCCAGCTTCTAAAAGTCCAAGCAGTCTAGGACGGTCTGATGGAGAATTTGAAATAATTAAGTCTAAGGTGTTTGGAAGCGCATCAAGTGAATCATAGGTTTTACTGTATAAACCAATCGGTTCAATATGGACCCCACCTACGGATACAAAATCATAATCATAATCATCAATTTGCAGTTCTAAATAGGGAATGTGTTGGAAGTAGTTGGCAACGATGTCTTGATTATCTAATGCGACATTAGGCAGGACGTAGTCAGTGAAGACGACGACTTCAAAATCATAGCCTTGTTCGGCAAGTAGTGGTCTTACATGTTCTAAAATTTCTGCATGCGGTACAGGTGATGCACCGACTTTATAGGTATTGTTGTTTTGACACGCAGTTAAGGTGATGAAGCTAAAAGTTACTAATGTTAATATAAATAATTTTTTCATGGTTTTCTCCTTTATGAGTGGGTTAGTTTTTTTATTGTGATGTCACCAAGCGCTTGGATGGCTAAAATCAAGGCAACGATTAAGATGGTTGCGATGACGGTAACATCTTGTTGGTTTCTTGCGTATCCGTATAAATAGGCAAGGTTTCCGAGTCCGCCAGCTCCGATGGCGCCTGCAATAGAGGTATAGCCAGTAATCGCAATGGCGGTGACAGTGATGCCTCTAATAAGTGATGCTTTAGATTCGGGTATCAAAATTTTTGTAATAATGGTGGTATGGGTTGCCCCAAAAGATAAGCCTGTTTCTTTTAAATCTTTGCCTTTTTCAAAAAGTGCAAGTTCAACAAGCCTTGCATAAAATGGTGTCGCGCCGATAACAAGTGCTGGAATGGCGGCGCTTGGACCAAGAATGGTACCGACAATAATCCGCGTGAAAGGAATCAGCAAAACAATTAAGATAAGAAACGGGATGCTACGTCCAATACTCGTGATTACGGATAATACTGTATATATGATTCGGTTTGGAAACAAGCCATTTGTGCTTGTTGTATAAAGCGCAATACCTAGTAGTAACCCGAAGACAAACACAAAAAGTGTTGCGAGTGCTGTCATATAAAGGGTTTCATTAAACGCGTTTAGGTAGGTATCAAAACTAATCATCTAAAATCACGACTCCTTGTGCAGTTAATGCATCTTTAATCATTTGTATATTGTCTGTATCCATACTTACTAACATTAACCCTTCCTTATTAGGAGCGACATTCGCAAATAAGATGTTAAATAGCACATTGTGTGTTTGGGTTATGCGTGAGAGTATGGTTTGGCTGGTTAAACTTTTACTGAACTTAAGAATCGTTAGATGGGGTAGGTGTCCAAATGTGCGTTTGATATCTTCTAAGTTGAATCCAACAAGATGGACAAGTTCTTTTGTCACATCATGGGTTGGTTGGAATAAGACACGGTCAACAGGGCCTTCTTCAATAATCTTACCGTGATGCATGACAGTAACATCATCACATATTTCTTTGATAACGTGCATATCATGGGTGACGATGATGACGGTGAGTTGACGTTTTGTTTGAATGGTTTTAAGTAATGCCAAAATACTTTTTGTTGTGAGTGGGTCTAACGCACTCGTTGGTTCATCACAAAGCAATACTTTAGGATTGTTAATCAATGCTCTAGCGATACCAACACGTTGTTTTTGTCCACCAGATAGTTGATTAGGATAATGGGCGTCATACCCACTTAAGCCAACATCATCTATCAGTGCTAGTGCTCTATCGTGGTCGGCTTTCATTAGTGTTTTTGTGGCGCGTAAAGGAAATAAGATGTTTTCTTTGACGGTTTTACTTTCTAATAAGTTAAAGTGTTGAAAAATCATCCCAATTTGGGCGCGCAACATTCGTGTTGACTCCTTATTTAAGGCTTTAATATCTTGATAACCAAAGACACTGATGGTTCCAGAATTTTGGGTTTCTAATTGATTAATCAGTCTGATTAACGTACTTTTTCCTGCCCCACTTAATCCAATAATGCCGTGGATGACATTGTCACGAATTGTTAATGAGATGTCATCAAGGGCATGGGTTATGGTGTCTTTTGTATGAAATTGTTTATGAATATGGGTAAGTGTAATCATTGATCTCGCTCCTTATATAATAAAAAAAAACAATTCTTAGGCAATGAGAATTGTTAATCGACTTAACATTCATTGCTGGGTTGCCCCCTCGATAAAAGCACCTAATTAAATAGGTTGCTGCTGCGTCAACGGTTATCTATCCTCGACAGCTCTTAATGAAATCTATGTGATTGTAG
>CAZXSS010000046.1:0-9983 GCA_964643385.1 uncultured Candidatus Izemoplasmatales bacterium | reverse complement strand
AGGTAAATGCGGACTATCGTCCAAAACTTAAATCTGCTGGATTAATCACTAGAGATCCACGTGCCGTAGAACGTAAAAAATACGGACTTAGAAAAGCACGTCGTGCCCCACAATTTAGTAAGCGTTAAAAAATACAAAAAAGCACATTTTTGTGCTTTTTTTATTGATACTGGCATATTTCCATAAAACATACTATAATAATGAACGAAGACTCATATAGGAGGAACTGATAATGAAAGTACGCGTACGTTATGCACCAAGTCCTACAGGGCATTTACACATTGGAAATGCACGCACCGCTTTATTTAACTATTTATTTGCAAGAAAACATAATGGAGCCTTTTTGGTTCGTATTGAAGACACCGATACTGTTAGAAACGTAGAAACAGGAATTGAAAGCCAAATGACCTATCTTAAATGGCTCGGTTTAGATTGGGATGAATCTATTGATAAAGATGGGGGATACGGACCATACCGTCAATTAGAACGTCTTGACTTATATAAATTATATGCTGAAAAGTTGCTTGCAAATGGTGCTGCATATAAGTGTTATTGTACAAAAGAAGAACTAGAACAAGAACGTGCAGAACAGATTGCTCGCGGTGAGGATAAACTACAGTATTCTCGCAAATGTTTACATGCTCCAGAACAAGACAAGCCTTATTCAATTCGTTTTAAAGTACCCGATAATGTGACCTATGCCTTTAATGATTTAGTGAAAAATGATGTATCATTCGAAAGTGAAGATATTGGCGATTGGGTTATAATGAAACAAAACGGAATTCCTACCTATAATTTTGCTTGCGTTATTGATGATTATCTCATGGAAATCAGTCATGTTTTACGTGGCGAAGACCATATTACCAATACCCCAAAGCAAATGATGATTTATAATGCCTTTAATTGGACACCACCGACATTTGGTCATATGACACTTATAGTAAATGAGCAAGGCAAAAAATTATCAAAGCGCGATGAATCGATAATTCAATTTATTGAACAATATAGGGCTCTAGGCTATCTACCAGATGCCATGTTTAATTTCATATCACTTCTTGGATTCAGTCCAAAAGGGGATGAAATTCTAGATAAAGATGCCATCATTAATGCCTTTGATGAAACACGTTTATCCACTTCACCTGCTACATTTGATAAAGATAAACTTGCTTATATCAATAACCGGTATATAAAAGCGCTCGACTTAGAAGAAACTATTGATTTGTGCAAACCGTTCTTACTTGAAGCTGGTATAGGAGAGAATAAAGACAAACAATGGTTCGAAAGTTTAGTTGAAGTATTCAAAGATCGTCTAAGTTTCGGAAAACAAATTGTTGACCTTTATCAAGACTTTTTTGAACAAGCATTCACTCTAGACAAAGACCAAATAGATTTTATGAATCAAGACGGTGTGAAAGAACTTATAGAAACTTTCAAACATAATATAGAACAAGAAGATACCCCTGATGCAACAACCTATAAAGCGCTAATTAAAAGTACTGGCAAGGAAACAGGTATGAAAGGAAAAATGCTTTTTATGCCAATTAGAATTGCTGTTAGTGCAAGTATGCACGGTCCCGATTTACCAAAAATGATGCACTTAATGGGGAAAAAACTTGTTATAGAACGACTCGAAAGAACGATAAAAACGCTTGGATAATACATTTCTACTAGAAAAATATTTGCAATCTCTTTAATAATCGTTTATAATTTGAGTATATTAAGAAAAAAGGAGAATTATTTTTAAATGAAAGGTACAGTTAAGTGGTTTAATTCAGAAAAAGGTTATGGATTCATTACAACCGAAGAAGGACAAGACATTTTTGTTCATTACAGTGCAATTAACGCTGAAGGTTTCAAAACTTTAAACGAGGGCGACGAAGTTCAGTTTGAAGTTGTTGAGGGAGACCGTGGACCTCAAGCGTCAAATGTAGAAAAGCTATAATGAATTAAAAATCAAAACAGGCATTATGCCTGTTTTTTTGTTGGTTAAACCCGTGTCCTGTGGTACAATATAAACGATAAATTAAACATATTTTAGCAGGTGATTCAAATGAAAATATTTAACACATTAACAAACAAATTAGAAACCTTTAAACCAATTCACCAAAATACGGTGAACATGTATGTTTGTGGACCAACAGTCTATAATTATATTCAAATTGGAAATGCCCGTCCAGTTATCTTTTTTGATGTCGTAAGACGATATTTTGAGTATCTTGGGTATACAGTAAACTTTGTATCTAACTTTACTGATATCGATGATAAAATTATTACCAAAGCATTGGCTGACCAAAAAACGGAAATGGAAATCGCAAATAAGTTCATTGAAGCATTCTATAAAGATGTTGAACGCGTTGGAAGTTCTACCGATTATTTAGCTCCAAGAGTTACGGAATATATGGAATCGATTATTGCCTACATCAAAAAACTTGTTGATCAAGGGTATGCGTATGAGGTCGATGGAGATGTCTATTTTCGTGTCAGTAAAATGGCTGATTACGGTATCTTATCTGGACGCAATATTGATGACTTAACAAGTGGCGCCCGCATCGAAATTAATGACAAAAAAGAAAATCCTTTAGATTTTACGTTATGGAAAAAAACTGATCTTGGTATCAAATTTCCGTCTCCATTTGGTGAGGGCCGACCAGGATGGCATACTGAATGTGTCGCTATGATTGATGATATTTTTGGTGGCAAAATCGACATTCATGGTGGCGGCGCAGATTTAATGTTCCCACATCATGAAAATGAAATTGCTCAAAATAAAGCACTTCACCATCATCACACCGCTAATTATTGGATGCATAATGGTCATTTAAATATTAATGATAAAAAAATGTCTAAAAGTGAAGGAAACTACATATTAGTAAAAGATCTCGATAAAGACTACATGGGATTTAGACTGTTCACTCTTAGTACCTATTACCGTAGTCCTATTAACTATACAGATGAGTTATTAGAACAATATGTACAAGAGTGGCACAAACTTAAGCGAACTTACACACAAGCATTTTACAAGCTTGACATCCAAGATTATCTCGATGAACCTATAAAAACCTTTGATGAGCTCGAAACAATAAAAAATGCTTTTAAAGAAGCTATGAATAATGACTTTAACACAGCAAATGCAATAACTGAATTACAAAATCTTAATAAATATACAAATCAAAAAACACGTCAAAAAGACGCGCAAGATGCTTTGTTAGCAGCAGTCCACTTATTTGATACGTTCTTCTCTATTTTAGGACTTAACCCACACGTCAAACGGATGAATCATGCAACAAGAAACATGTATATGGAATGGACAGATGCACGCAAAAACAAAGACTATGAAAAAGCGGATCACTTGCGTGAATGTCTATCAGAAAAAGGGGTCCTTTAATGATCCAGCACAATGGCCAAACATTAGCATACATTGGTGATGCCATCTATGAACTTTTCATCCGTAAAACACTTATAGAGCAAGGCATAACACAAGCAGGAAAACTCCATCAAAAAGCTGTTGCTTATACAAGTGCAGAAGGTCAGAAAAAGGCGTTAGAAATTATTGATGAGATGCTAACAGAAGATGAAAAAAGTGTTGTCAAACGCGGACGCAATGCACAGTTAACTAGAAAAGCGCGGAGTACAGATTTAATGACCTATCAACGTGCAACGGGCTTTGAAGCCTTACTTGGGTATTTATACTTAAATGAAGCCCACGCTCGTATTGAAACATTGTGTCAGCAAATCATCACCAAATTTGGGAAAGAAAATTCATGATTATTTCAAGTTCATAACGCATAATTTATGTTAAAATAAGGACAAGAGGTGGTTTTTTTGGCGACACTAATATATGGAAAAAACCCTGTAAAAGAAGCACTTAAGCATGATAGGAAGATATATGAAATATATGTAGTTGATAAAAATATTCCTACGTTTTTAGATGATTTTACCGAGAAGAATCTAAAAATAACATCATTAACAAAACAAAAAATGGCTTCAATGTTTTCATCAACACATCAAGGTATTGGTGCATTAGTAGAAGATTACCACACAATTAGCCTTGAAGAATCATTAAAAAAACAAGGGCCCAAATTATACGTCATGCTTGATTCTATAGAAGACCCTCATAATTTAGGTGCCATCATAAGAACAGCGGATGCCTTCAATATTAGCGGCGTTATTATACCCAAAAGACGCAGTGTTCAAATTACTCCTACAGTCGTTAAAGTATCAACGGGGGCTATTGAATATGTTGATGTTATTCAAGTAACCAATTTAAACCAAACTATAAAAACCTTGAAAGAACATAATGTTTGGGTTGTGGGAACAGATGCCACAGCACAAGATAACATTGATGATATCAAAGTAGATACAGACTTATGTATTGTTATGGGTAGCGAAGGACAAGGCATAAGTAGGCTTGTTAAAGATAATTGTGATTATTTAGTAAAAATACCAATGTTTGGACATGTAAACAGTTTAAACGTTAGTGTATCTACTGCCATTATAATCCATGATGTAATAAGGAGACGATAGACTTAAGATGAAATATCAACCACACAACGATTACGAAATCATTGCACTCATCCAAGAAGGCAACGAAGAAGCATTCGCGTTGATGGTTGATAAGTATTCCCGGTTTATTTCGAAAAATATATATAAATATAACTTAGCATATGATTATGAGGATTTACATCAAGAAGGCGTATTGGTATTGTATAAATCTGTTATGAAGTTCGATCCATCATTTAATAAGACATTTACCCGTTTTTTTGAAATGAACTTACAACGATTTTATATAAGCTATATAAAAACACTTAGAGGCAGAACGCATATTGAAGTTACCCATTACCACGAGATAAAAGAAAACATCCATCAAGTCAATGAAAACTCTGTGTATTTCTACTCACATCTAGATGAATTGAAAAATGTTTTGACAGAACAAGAGTATCGTGTTTATATATTAAGGGAAGTAAAAAACTTTACTGTTGATTTGATTGCTGAGACATTGTCAGTAAATAATAAATCTGTCTATAACTCGCTACACCGAGCAAAAAGCAAAATCAAAACCTATTTTGAAGAGTAAACCTTGACAAAAGGTCCATATTTTGATAGATTATATATCTGCAAGGTTGTGAGAAAATGAGAAAAAAAGTAATTCTAATTTGTGAGACATGTCTATCGCGAAATTATACCGCGTTAAAACACAAAGATAGCAAAGAACGTTTAGAAATGAAAAAATACTGTAAGCGTTGTGGGAAACATACAATGCATAAAGAGAGTAAATAGGAGAGATTATAATGGCCGAAAAAAAACCTGAAAAAAAAGTAAATAAGGTAATACAAGTTTTAAGAACCGAATACCCAATGGAAGGCATTATCCTTGGTTTCCTTGGAATTTTAGTACTTGTGTTAGGTATTTACATTTACATGAGTGAATACATTTATATTTCACAAACAGAATGGTGGATTTTTAACACCCAATTGAAACGCGATATATTTGCAATCCTCGTAATGATTATCGGACTCGGGGCTATTATTATGTCACTAGCACCATTTGTACTACCTGGAGTAAAAGAAATGAAACGCGTGTCATGGCCCAAACGTGATACTATGATTAATCACTCTATGCGCGTATTAGGTTTTATTATATTTTTAGGATTAGTATTCGTTTTATACGATGCTATTTTCCGTAGATTATTTGCCTGGATCATTGGTAGTTAAAGATGCCTGAAAATCTACCGGAAAAAAGATGGTATGTGGTTCAAACTTATTCTGGGTTAGAAAATTCTGTTAAAACCAATTTAGAACGTCGTATTGAATCGATGCAAATGGAAGATCTTATCTTTCAGGTTGTTATTCCAGAAGAGATTAAACTCGAGAAAAAAGCCGATGGATCACTAAAAGAAAAAGTCGTAAAACTATATCCAGGGTACGTATTTATTGAACTTATCGTTACAGATGATTCTTGGTTTGTGGTTCGTAACACACCAGGTGTGACTGGCTTCTTAGGAAGTAGTGGTGGTGGTACCAAACCAATTCCACTTCCACCAGATGAAATCAATCCGATACTTAAAAAAGCTGGGCTTATTCAAACACCGAAACTTGATGTTGAAAAAGGACAAAAGGTACGCGTTACTGCTGGTCCATTTGCTAACCAAATTGGCATTGTCGATGACATTGACCAAGAAAAAGCTGAAGTCACAGTGCTCGTAGAAATGTTTGGTAGACAAACACCTGCGGAACTTAAGTTTGATGAAATCGAAATATTATAATACAAAATCAAGGAATGCCTATGCGCATTCCTTTGTTTAATCATGCAGTTTTACTTGACACGCCATGACAATTCGTTTATAATATCATGGCGTGTGTATAACATGCGATTTTTTAGAGTGGGAGGACTTATTAAAAGTCTGTTTACCACATCACGACTAAGAGGAGGTGTCTATCGTGGCTAAAGAAATTAAGACTGTTGTCAAGTTACAAATTCCAGCAGGAAGAGCAAATCCCGCGCCACCAGTTGGTCCAGCCTTAGGACAAGCAGGCGTGAACATCCAAGAATTTTGTACAAAATTCAATGATCAAACCAAAGATAAAATGGGGTCAATCATCCCAGTTGTTATTACGGTTTTCAAGGATCGTTCATTTACTTTTATTACTAAAACACCGCCAGCAGCAGATTTACTTAAAAAAGCTGCCGGTATCAAAAAAGGTGCAGGTAATCCATTAAAAGAAAAAGTGGGATCAGTTACACGTGATCAATTACGTGAAATTGCAGAAACAAAAATGCCAGATTTAAATGCAAATGATGTAGATGCAGCAATGAACATTATTGCAGGATCGGCAAGAAACATGGGAATCACAATTAAGGACTAACAATTAGTTGTAAATATACAACTATTTGTGGGAGGAGATTCCGTTAGACCACATTTAGGAGGTAAAACAAAATGGCTAAAGGTAAAAAATTCTTAGCTGCACAAGAGCAGATTGATAACACAAAACGCTATGCAGCAACTGAAGCAATTGAACTCGTTAAGAAAATTTCTTTTGAAAATTTCGACGCAGCAGTAGAATGTGCAATTCGTCTAAATGTCGACCCACGTAAAGCTGATCAAAACCTTAGAGGTGCAACCGTATTACCACATGGTACAGGTAAAACCAAACGTGTGTTAGTATTTGCTAAAGGCGATCAAGCTAAAGCGGCTGAAGAAGCTGGCGCTGACTATGTTGGAGATGAAGACATGGTTAAAAAAGTATTAGACGGTTGGACAGATTTTGACACTGTCGTTGCCACACCAGATATGATGGCTCAAGTAGGAAAATTAGGACGCACATTAGGACCTAAAGGACTTATGCCGAACCCTAAAACTGGTACTGTAACACCAGATGTTAAAAAAGCTGTTGAAGAAATTAAAGCTGGTAAAGTTGAATACCGTGTTGACAAGGTGGGTAACATTCATGTTACCATCGGTAAAGTATCATTTGACACTGATAAATTAGTAGAAAACTTACGTTATTTCTACGATGTCATGGTAAAACTTAGACCATCTACAGCAAAAGGCGTTTACGTTAAAAACGTGACAATTGCATCAACCATGGGCCCTGGTGTCAAACTAAACCCAGACGCAATTATTAAAGAATAAGACATAACAAAACAAAATCACATATATTGTCTAAGACTCAGGTGCATATGCTTAATACCCTGACGAGATAAAAGAACCTATGCGCAAGCCTAGACCTCTTTTGTCGTTAGACATAAGAGGTTTTTATTTGTAAAAACTGTAGGAGGTGGAACACGTGTCACAAAAAGCAATTGAAGTTAAACAACAACAAGTAGAACAACTCACTGAAAAAATGAAAGCATCAAACTCAGTTGTTATTGTCGATTACTTAGGACTTACTGTTGAAGAAGTAACCAACCTTCGCGTTGAATTACTAAACAATGGCTGTGAGTTTAAAGTTATCAAAAACAATATCATTCGTCGCGCAGCTATCGAAGCTGGGTACAAAGACTTAGTTGATAGCTTGACCGGACCGAATGCTGTCGCATTCTCAAATGAAGACAGCGTATCCGCAGCAAAAGTTGTTTACGAATTCGCTAAAAATCATCCAAAACTAGAACTTAAAGTCGGTATTGTTGATGACGAATTCATGAACGAAGATGCAATTCAAACTATTGCAACAATCCCATCAAGAGAAGCACTACTCACTATGTTCGCAGGTGGATTATTACAACCAATCAAAGAAGTTGCAATCGGCCTTAGCATGCACATAGAAAATCTAGAAAATAACGCATAATTATAATAAATAGGAGGAAAAAATCATGGCACTTAAAAATACAGAAATTATTGAAGCATTAAAAGAAAAAACATTATTAGAACTTAAAGAATTAGTAGACCTTATGAAAGAAGAATTCGGTGTTGATCCAAGTGCAGTTGCTGTTGCTGGACCTGCTGCCGAAGAAGATGCAGCTCCAAGCGAAGTAAATGTAATTATTACTGATGTTGGCGCTAAAAAAATTGCCGTCCTTAAAGCAGTTAGAGAATTAACTGGATTAGGACTTAAAGAAGCAAAAGCTTTAGTTGATAATACTCCAGCTACAGTTAAAGAACAAATCAGCCCAGAAGATGCTGAAGAAATCAAAGCTAAGTTAGAAGAAGCTGGCGCTACTGTTGAAGTTAAATAATTTATAATGCAATCAAAATACCTGAGTGAAAACTCAGGTATTTTGACTTTATTTGTTTAACGATACTATTTTAGAAAAGGTGAATCTATGAGTCATTATTTTTCTAAGTCTCAAGCGTCACTTAAAAGCAAACCACAAGAACTTACATATACCTTTAAAGGACATACTTTCACGTTCTTATCAGATTATGGCGTGTTTGCGAAGGATAAAGTCGATTATGCTACAGACCTCTTACTAAAACATATCTCGGTTGATGAAAATGAGAATGTTTTAGATCTAGGATGTGGTTATGGTGTAATCGGGATTGTCTTAAACCAAATGTTTCACGCTCATGTTACCATGAGTGATGTTAATCCTCGTGCACTCGATTTAGCTAAAAAGAATGCCGAGCTTAATCATACAAATGTCAACATAATAAATAGCGATGGGTTTAAAGCGATTGATCAAACCTTTGATCATATTATAAGCAACCCTCCGATTCGTATCGGAAAAAAACCGCTTTATCTATTATTTAGAGTCGCAAGATCGCATTTGAAAATAGGAGGCTCCCTTTGGCTCGTGATAAATAAAAAGCACGGGGCTAAATCAGCTATAACCTATTTGAAGACCTTATATCACGTTGAAGTTGTAGCCAAACAAAAAGGCTTTCATGTGATTCAATGTTTAAATACATTGACTAATTGACAGGTCTATGATAAAATATCAAAATGCGATACAATGCGCTTTTTTGTGTTGTAATCACTTTTTTAATCAAAAAACGGGGTGAATATTAGTGAATTACAAAATCGTGAAATACGGAAAAAAACGTGAACGAAGAAATTATTCACGTGTAAAATCAAACATTGAATTACCAAATCTAATTCAAGTACAAACAAATTCATTTGAATGGTTTGTGACTAAAGGGTTAGAAGAGTTATTCAGAGACATTTCACCTATTGAGAATTTTACCCAAGATTTAGAACTTTATTTCGAAGGATTTGAGTTCGAAGATCCTAAGTATACACTGACAGAAGCTAAAGATAAGGACTTAACTTATGCAAAGCCTTTAAAAGTAAAGGTTAGACTCGTCAATAAAATAACTGGTGAGATTAAAGAACAAAAAATCTTTATGGGAGATTTTCCGTTCATGTCTCCAACTGGATCGTTTGTTATTAACGGTTCACAGCGCGTTATAGTCTCACAGATAGTTAGAAGTGCCGGGGTATTCTATTCAGAAGAAATTGATAAGAAAACCTTAAGACACAAATATCTTGGTCAAGTTATTCCAAACCGTGGTGCATGGTTAGAATATGAAATCGGATCAAAAGATA
>CAZXSS010000045.1:0-10136 GCA_964643385.1 uncultured Candidatus Izemoplasmatales bacterium | reverse complement strand
ATGCCAGCAAAATTAAGAAAAAAGGCGAAATCGCCCTTGCCTATATTGGTGATGGCGGAACCAGTCACGGAGAATTCCATGAAGGAATGAACTTCGGGGCCGTTTATGATGTACCCATGATTACCATTGTACAAAATAACCAATATGCCATTTCAACACCACGCGCCAAACAAACCCGCTCAGAAACCATTGCCCAAAAAGCGATTGCCTACGGTATTCCTGGTATTCAAGTAGACGGGAATGACGTCCTCGCTATGTATGCGGCAGTTAAAGAAGCTAAAGAACGCGCGCTTGACGGCAAAGGCCCTTCACTTATTGAAGCCTTTACCTACCGTTTAGGACCACATACAACCAGTGATGACCCAACCATTTATCGAGAAGACAAAGAAGTTGAAGAATGGAAGAAAAAAGATCCACTCCCACGCTTCAGAAAATATCTATCAAATAAAAAACTATGGAATAAAGAAAAAGAAGAAGACCTGCAAAAAGAACTGAAAGATTTTGTTGGAAAAACATTCAAAGAAGTTGAAAAAACCGGGCAATATGAACTAGACGATGCCTTTGATTTCACTTATGCAGAACTTCCAAAAGAACTTAAACGCCAAAAAGAAGCATACAAACAATACCTCAAAGAAAGCGAGGCGAAATAACCATGGCAGAAATGACACTATTACAAGCCATTAATGAAACCTTAAAACAACAAATGACCAATGATGACTCCGTCGTTGTCTTAGGTGAAGATGCCGGATTTGAAGGTGGCGTATTCCGCGTCACAAAAGGACTCCAAGAAGAATTTGGTGAAGATAGAGTATTCGATACACCAATTGCCGAAGCGGCGATTATCGGCTCATCAATCGGAATGGCGATTAACGGACTAAAACCTGTTGCCGAACTACAATTCTCTGGATTTATGTTCCCAGGGTATAACCAAATGATTACCCATATGGCTAGAATGCGTAACCGCTCTAGAGGAAAATACCATGTACCAATGGTTGTAAGAATGCCTGTTGGTGGTGGCGTTAGAGCACTCGAACACCATTCAGAAGCCTTAGAAACATTATTCGCACATATTCCTGGCTTAAAAGTCGTTATGCCTTCAACACCGTATGACGCCAAAGGATTACTAACCGCCGCAATTCAAGATCCTGATCCAGTAATTTACTTAGAACCAAAACGCATCTACCGTGCCTTTAAACAAGATGTACCAGAAGAAGAATACACCGTGAAAATTGGTAAAGCACGCACCGTTCAAAAAGGTGAAAAAGCAACCATCGTTGCTTGGGGTGCTATGGTTAGAGAAACCCAAAAAGCCCTTAAAGACCTTGATGAAAAATACCAAGATGTCGATTTAATCGACTTACGCACCATCGCTCCAATGGATTCAGATACAATTGTTAACTCTGTTAAAAAAACCGGTCGCTTACTCGTCGTAAGCGAACAAGTTAAAACCCTCGGTATCCATTCAGAAATCTTCTCACGCGTTAATGAAGATGCGTTCCTTTATTTAGAAGCGCCAATGATGCGTGTAACAGGACACGATATTACCATCCCACTCCCTAAAGGAGAACATCACCACACTGTCGATGCCAAACGCATCGCACATTCAATCAAGAAACTCATGGACTATAAAGTTTAAAGGAGGCTAAATATGATTGATTTTAAATTTGCAGACATAGGAGAAGGTATCCACGAAGGTACCATCTTAAAATGGAACTTTGAAGTTGGCGACGAAGTCGAAGAAGGCGAAACCTTATGTGTCATCGAAACCGACAAAGTCAACGCTGAAATCCCCGCTCCAGAATCAGGAACCCTAAAAAAACGCGGTGCCGAAGTTGGCGAAACCATCCACGTTGGAAACACATTAGCTATCATTGATGACGGGACTGAAGAGATGAAAGAAGAATCACCAGGTGAAGGCTCACCTGATGAATCATCAGAAGACACAGAACCTGCACCAGAAGAAACCGATGATGATGCAGATGAAGATGAAGAAAAAAGCGAAGAAAAAGACGAACAAAAAGAAGCTAAAAGCAAAGAAAATGATGACAAAAAAGACACCAAAAAAGAAGACAAAGACGATAACGCTAGTGTTGTCGGTGCCATCGAATCAAGTGATGAAGTTATGGAAGCAAGCACCGAACATTTAGAAGAATCCGAAAAAGAAACCATTAACGAACGCGTCATCGCCAGTCCAGTCGCAAGAAAAATGGCTAAAGACTTAGGCGTCGACTTAACCAAAGTTAAAGGTTCAGGCGACAACGGACGTATCATGAAAGCAGATATCAAAGAAGCAGCTGAAGAATCAGAATCTAAAGAAACATCAACCGAAGCACCAAAAGCACAATCATTCAGCATGCCTGATATCCCAGAAGAAGGTACCCGTAGAGAAAAAATCTCTAAACTTAGACAAACGATTGTTAATGCCATGAACCGCTCTAACCAACTTATTCCAGCGACGACTGTCATGGATGAGTTTGATGTCACAGAACTCGTAAACTTCAGAAAAAACCAAAAAGAAGCCGCAAGCGAACACGGGGTTAAACTAACCTACTTACCACTCATCATTAAAGCCATCGTGTTAACCCTTAAAGACTACCCAGTCTTTAACGCAAGCTTCGATCATGAATCAGAAGAAATGATCTACAAAGAGTTCTATAATATCGGTATCGCTGTTGATACAGAAAAAGGACTCATTGTCCCAAATATTAAAAACGCAGATCAAAAATCAATTTTTGAACTTGCCAAAGAAATCGATACCCTTGCAGATAATGCAAGAAACGGTAAAATTCAACTCAAAGATTTAAAAAATACTACGTTCTCAATCACCAACTATGGCGCATTTGGCTCAAAACTAGGAACCCCAGTTATCAACCACCCAGAAGTCGCTATCTTAGGTATGGGAGCCATAACCAAAAAACCTGTTGTCATCGATGACGAGATTGTTGTCAGAAGCATGTTCCCCGTTTCTTTAACCATCGATCACCGTGTAATTGATGGTGGCGATGCAGGAAGATTTATGGTAAAATTAAGAGAGCGTTTAAGCGATCCAATAACCTTACTATTAAGCTAGGAGGAACATGTCATGAATAACCACGAAATAACCATTATTGGCGGCGGCCCTGGAGGGTATGTTGCAGCAATTAAAGCAGCCCAACTCGGTAAAAATGTCGCCCTCATTGAAAAAGAAGTCATCGGCGGTGTGTGTTTAAACTGGGGATGTATACCGACTAAAGCACTATTAAACAGTGCCCACGTATACAAAACCTTTGAACACGCCAAAGACTATGGCTTTAAACTTGATATGGCTAACGTCGAAATCGACTTTAAGTCAATCATGAAACGCAAAAACAAAATTGTCAAAAAACTTACCGGCGGTGTCAAATACCTGCTTAAGAAAAATGGTGTTACTGTATATGACGGCTTCGGCGAAGTTGAAGATGCCCACACCATCAAAGTAGGTGACGATACCATTAAAACCGAAAAACTCATCATCGCCACTGGCGCAAGCCCGGCGATGCCGCCTATTGATGGGTTAAAAGATGCCTATGAAAACGGGCGTGTTGTGACCTCAAAAGGACTTCTTGATATTAAAGAGATTCCTAAAACCCTCACCATTATCGGTGGCGGTGTCATTGGCGTTGAGTTTGCGACCATCTTTAATGCTCTTGGAACCGACGTGACCATCATCGAACGTCTTGATGATATCTTAATTACCGTTGACCAAGAAATTAAAGAGTCATTTAAAAAACAACTTAAAAAAGATGGTGTTAATGTCATCACAAGTGCCAACGTTGAAAAGATTACCAAAGACAGCGTCAGTTATAAAAAAGATGACAAAGAAGAAACCATCAAACAAGACCTTATCTTATTAAGCGTCGGTATGACACCGAACTTAAAAGGTCTTGAAGCCTTAGACTTAGAAACCGAACGTACAGGCATCATCACCAATGAGTATATGCAAACAAACATTGAAGATGTCTACGCAATTGGTGATGTTAACGGAAAATTCCAACTTGCACATGTCGCAAGTAAAGAAGGCTTAGTTGCTGTTGACCATATTTTAGGCAACGACCATAAAATTGATTACCGACTCGTCCCATCAGGTATTTATACGTTCCCTGAAATTGCCCAAGTCGGCTTAACAGAAGCACAAGCTAAAGAACTAGAGATCGATTATAAAACCTCAACCTTCCCACTATCTGCAAACGGTAAAGCCCTCGCAGAAAACGCAAGTGTCGGAATGGTCAAATTTATCGCCGAAAAACAATACAATGAAATCATCGGTGTGCATATTTTAGCACCCCATGCCACTGAACTCATTAGCGAAGCGGTACTTGGTATGAGCTTAGAAGCTACAGCCGAAGCGTTTGCTGATGCGATTCATCCACACCCAACCTTATCAGAAATGGTGCACGAAGTAGCACACGGGATTGTTGATAAACCAATTCATATTTAAATAAAGAGTAAGGATACGCATTCAGTCGTATCCCTACTTTTTTTAATGATACACTTTATATAACTTACTGTATATTACTACAAAATTCTATATTAAACTGATACAATAAAAATATAAAAGGAGTTGTTAATGATGAAAAAACTATTTGCTTTAATCGCATTGTTAACCCTATCATTTACCTTATTTGGATGTGACATTATCGAAGAGGAAATCGATCGGGCAGAATCATTAGAATTAGAAGATTATACTGTTGATATTCCAAGCCAAAACATCTTGCTAAAAATCACCAGCAACGCAGATGAACAAGTTGTTGACCGCGTAATCATCAATGATGAATCATACGACCTAGTAAGCCAAGGTGATGACTGGTATTTATTAGAAGATATCCCGATTGCGAAAACCTATGACATAGGTGAGGTCTATTACATAACCAGTGTTGGCGCAACCGTCCCTTACGATATCGATTTCACCATTACCGTTGATGAAGCATTAGAACACTTACCTGACAGCTCACAAATCGTTCTAAACGATACAGAAACGATTGATGGGTACACCTTCACTTTAAATGACGACGACCTTGATATTACCAGTGACACAACCCATACTGTAGATACCATTGATGAATGGGTATGGCTTGTTTTAGAAGAAGACATCCCACAATTTGCGGTTATCTATCATAATGAACAATACATCATTATCATTGCCCCAGACGACACCGCAGATTATTTAGATGACTAATATAAGGAGTTCATTATTATCGAACAACTCATACCACTAATATACATTACAGGAGCGTCGTTAATTGGTATAGGGATTGCATTTGGACTATACCAGCTTAAACCAAAACTTGCAGCTGTTGTCCCCATTGTCTTTAGCATCATTGGGGTTACCGCGTACATTCTGGCTAGTAATATTGATACCTTAATGTCATTATTATTTGGTATCATTGCTATGACATTCGGTGTTAGTGCGATTATTATCGCTATCGCCATGGCCTTTTATCACAAAAATCAGTCATAAAAAATGCGACGTTCATTTTAGAACGTCGCTTTTTTTAGTCGGTTAAATGATTGACTTATTTAAATAGATAATAGATTGGTAAACCAGCTAAAATAATAATTGCGCCATATAAACTTGTAAGTGGACTTTCATAAACAATCGCAAATAGTAAGATAGCACTAACTATAATCGCGATAACAGGAAGTACCGGGTACCCCCATACTTTATATGGTCTTTCCTTATCAGGGAAACGTTTTCTAAAGACAAATAAACTGATAAAGATAAAGATATTAAAGAATAGTCCCGCAAACGCAACCAAACTAATTAAATCATCTAAGCCAAACACCAGCAAAATGGTTGCCATTACACCAGATCCGATAATCGCATAATAGGGTGTTTTATAGTCTTTATGTACTTTAGAAAAAGACTTAAAGAAAATATTATCTTTACTCATCGCATAATAGATTCTTGGGAAAACGATAATTGACCCGTTTAATGCCCCAAACACACTGATAAGCATCGTTAACATGACCAAGTACATACCAACGGTACCAAGCGCAACATAGGCCGCATCAATACCCGTATAAATGTTTCCTGATGTAATCATCGCTTCAAGTTCACCAACACTTAATACAGAAAATAACGAGAACTGATAAAGTACATAAAGTGCTGTCACCGATACAATTGAGATAATCAAAGCATACGGAATATTTCTTCCCGGGTTTTTAACTTCTCCAGCGACACTATTTAAATTCGTCCAGCCTTCATACGCCCAAAATGTCGCAATGACCGCAAAGGCAATCGCAATCAATGCTTCTATGACAGTACCATTATAGGCAAGCGAAACATCAACACTGTTTGTCCCAACGATAAACCCGATTAAAATAATAAAAATAATCGGAATTGCTTTGATAATTAAAAACGCTTTTTGTAACATTGCGCCAATATGAATCCCTAAATAGTTAATAAAACTTAGTCCCGCAATCATCAAAATCGAGATGACGACCTGAATCCACGTCGCAAGCGCAATCTCAAAAAGCGTAAACAAGATACTATTTAAAATTAAACTAAACGCAATCGCCAAAGCTGCGATACTACCACTTGATGCGAGCATAAAGTTCATAAAGGCACTCATAAACGCCAGTGGTTTACCAAAGGCTTTCTTTAAATACACGTAATATCCACCGGCTTCGGGCCACATTGCCCCAAGCTCTGCATAAATAAGCCCGTACATTAAAACAATAATCCCGCCCAAAATCCATGCCAATAAACTTAACCCGCTAGAAAATCCCGTTCTAGCTAAAACATAACTTCCGACAAAGAAGATGCCTGACCCTACCATAATCCCTGTTAAAATTGATACACCACCAAATAAACTGATGGATCTTTTTAAGTCTTGTGTTTTTTCGGTCATACAACCATCCTTTCAAATTACATGTTAGCATTTTATCATAAAAGCACCAATCTAAAAGATTGGATGCTCCCTTTTATAAATAAGCATCACAGTAAATAAAAAAGACCACCCACAGGTGGTCAATCATCAACTAAACATACAATCAATAATATCATCTAGACTAATATTAAAGAAATATTCATCAAGTGGTGCGGTTGCTAATGCGTGTCTTACGTGCGATTCTTCATATTGAGTGCCAAGTAATAACTGTTCAAATTCACCAATATCACGTGACCCAAGAAAATCACCATACACTCTTAATGTCGTTATATTTCCTTCTTTAACATTGAACTTAAACTCAATTTTCCCGCCGGCATAACGATTGGCTTTTTCAATAGAAAACTCAGGAGATTCGCCGTAATTCCACATCCACGTATTATACCGCATATCCATCAATTCATGGATTTTATCCAAATCATCACTGGTTAACTCATAAACGCATTCGGCAATGTTTTCTGTATCTAATAAATATTTAAGCAAACGCATTTTGAAATCCGTCATCGAAATATCTTCTCTTAAATACGGTTTAATATTGGTAACTCTTGAGCGGTTTGATTTAATCCCTTTAGAGGCAATTTTATCTTGTTTAACATTTAACACATCCGCCACAACTTGCAAGTTGGCATCAAATAAAATGGTGCCGTGATGTAACATCCGACTTTTATAAAAACTTTGGGCATTCCCGCTGATTTTCTTCCCATCAACGACAATATCATTGCGCCCCGCAAATTCAGCTTTCACGCCTAAACTATTTAATGCCTTAATGACTGGGTCAGTAAACTTACGATAATTATTTAAATTGTCTTTTAGACTGTGTGTGACAAAACTAAAATTTAAGTTTCCTAAATCATGGTAAACAGCCCCACCACCCGTAATGCGTCTGACAACATTTACATTATGTTCTTTTACATAATCACTATGTATTTCCTCAATCGTATTTTGATTTCGGCCAATAATAACACTATTTGCATTTTGCCAAAGTAACACAAAATCTTCATCTGTATCTAAATATTTTAAGACATACTCTTCAAGTGCTAAGTTAAAGCGTGGATCTTTTGAATCATTTAAAATGGTCTTCATATTTATCACCCCGTTAGTTTCATGCTTAAAGTGTAACGCATTCGCATAAACTAGTCAATAAATCTACACCGTTTTTACCCATAAAAACGCGCTTATATGTTACAATGAGAGTAGCTAATTAAAGGAGTTGAATGGAATGAAAAAATGTTTAATCGTCGTTGATTATCAAAATGATTTTGTTGATGGCGCATTAGGATTTGACGGTGCTGAAAGTATCGAGACATTAATCATTGAAAAAATTAACGCATACCATGCCACTAATGATGATGTTATCTTCACCAAAGATACCCACGACGAATCATATTTAGAAAAAGAAGAGGGCAAAAACTTGCCTGTAGAACACTGTATTAAAGGCACACCAGGACACGATTTACACGGTGGTGTGAAAAAAGCAAAACAAGCTCATGATAAGGTATTTGAAAAACCAACCTTCCCATCACTTGAACTTGGGAATTATCTAAAAGATAAACCTTATGATACCATCGAACTTTGTGGACTTGTTTCACATATCTGTGTATTATCAAATGCTGTTATCGCAAAAGCCGCATGTCCCAACGCCCATATTGTCGTTGATAAAAACGCCACAAAAAGTTATGATGAGACCCTACACCAAAAAGCGTTAGACGTAATGGCTGGGATTCATATAGACATAATAGAATAGAGGATATTATGAACAAACTAAATGAAAGTATGTTAATTGATTTTTATGAGTTCACCATGGCCAATGGCTATTTTGAACATGGCTTCAAAGATACCATTGTGTATTTTGATCTCTTTTTTAGAAAAATCCCCGACAACGGTGGCTATGCCATCATGGCAGGACTTGAAAGTGTCATCAACTATATTGAAAATCTTCAGTTTACCGAAGAAGATATCGCGTATTTTAAATCCCGTGACCTCTTTAATGATGATTTCTTAACCTATTTAAAAACCTTTAAGTTTAGTGGTGACATCTACGCAGTTAAAGAAGGGACCGTTATTTTTCCTAACGAACCCATCATTACCGTAAGAGCCACCGCCATAGAAGCCCAACTGATTGAAACCTATCTTTTACTTGCGATTAATCATCAATCGTTGATCGCAACCAAAGCAAGTCGAGTTAAATATGCCGCCCAAGACCGCATAGTGATTGAGATGGGCGCACGAAGAGCACACGGGGTATCAAGTGCCAATTTAGGTGCAAGAGCAGCCTATATTGGCGGCGCCGATGTGACGTCTAATACCTACGCAGATAGATTTTTAGATATCCCAGCCAGTGGTACCATGGCCCATTCATGGGTTCAACTATTTGATACCGAACTCGATGCATTTAGAGCCTACGCAAAAACATTCCCAAAACATACCACATTCTTAATTGATACCTATGATACCTTAAAAAGTGGGCTTCCCAATGCCATCAAAGTCATAAAAGAAGACCTCATCCCTAAAGGCATTGACACCTACGCAGTGAGAATCGATTCAGGGGACTTGACCTACCTTGCCAAAAAAGCCCGTGCGATGCTTGATGAAGCCGGTCTTGAAAACTGTAAAATCGTCGCCAGCAACGCCCTTGATGAATACCTCATCAAAACGATTATTGGTCAAGGCGCACCGATTGATATTTTCGGCGTTGGTGAACGCTTAATTACCGCAAAAAGCGATCCAGTTTTTGGTGGTGTCTACAAACTCACAGCTTTAGAAGAAGACGGTAAAATCATCCCAAAAATTAAAATCAGTGATAACCCAAATAAAATTACCACACCACATTTCAAAAAACTCTACCGTATCTATCATAAAGAAACCCACAAAGCAGAAGCAGACCTTATCACCTGCCATGATGAAACCATTGATGAATCAAAACCCCTTACCCTATTTGACCCAGAACATACATGGCAAACCGCAACATACACAAACTACTACGTTAAAAATTTACTCATCCCAATCTTTAAAAACGGAAAATGCATCTATGACACGCCATCTATTAAAACCATTCGTGAACACACCAAAAATGAACTCGATCATCTATGGGATGAGATTAAACGATTTGAATACCCGCATCAATACTATGTTGACTTATCAGAAAAACTATGGGAAATGAAAATGGATCTCATAAAAAAACATAAAACAGCCATCGCTGAAAACAAATAAAAAAAACAGCACACGGAGAAT
>CAZXSS010000044.1:0-10416 GCA_964643385.1 uncultured Candidatus Izemoplasmatales bacterium | reverse complement strand
GCCTCAAAGACATCATGAATGGATTCAGAACGTTTTAAAAATCCGCTTAAGCCATCGATTTGTCTAAGGGTTGAAAAGTCTTGGGCGCGGCCTGTTAATATTTTATGGACGTAGCCTTGGTGGCCTACATCAAAAAGCAGGTGATCTCTTGGTGAATCGAACACTTTATGCATGGCAATGGTAAGTTCGACGACACCGAGATTACTGGCTAAGTGACCACCTGTTTTACTTATATTTTCAATTAAAAAAGTACGGATGTCATTGCTTAACAAGGTACAGTCTTTGATTGTTAAATCATTAAGAAATGAAGGATCCTTGATTTGATTAATGTCCATCATGAACACTCCTATTCGTTTATGTCAAATGCCTCTTCTTCGTTCGATTCGTTCATGACTTTAGTAAGCACGCTTTCTGCGTTTTCAAGTAAGCCGTGACAATGCTTTGCAAGGGCAATGCCTTCTTTATATTGTTTCACAGCATCTTCTAATGATAAATCACCGTTTTCAAGTTGTTCGACAATTTTTTCTAAGTCTTGTAGTGCATCTTCAAAGCTTTTGTCTTTTTTATTACTCATGAGAATCATCCTTTTCTTTTTTATTAACCGTAGCATCTACGGCACCATCATGAAATTGTACTGTAATGATGTCACCTGTGTTGATTTGCGAGATGGATTTTATGATGGTGTCATCCTTTTTGGTTAAGGTGTAGCCTTTTTTCATAATGTGCAAGGGGTTGACATAATCAAGATGTTCTAAGGTTTGATTAAAGTCTGTCTGTTTTTGTTTTAACGATTGTTTATAGGTTTTGTTGAGTAAAGCTGCTAAGTGTTTAAGTTTATCTTGGCTGTCAACAAGTCGTTTTCTTGGATGGAGGAGTCGTAATGTATTATACATATTATCTAACTGTTTTTCTTTTGGTAAAATAATTCTCGTTGGGTCTTTGAATATATAGCGATCTGTATAGTTTGTTAATTGTCTATGTTTTTGGGTTTTGGTTCTATTTAATGCATCATAGAGACGATTTTTTAGTGTGTTTATATCGCGGTGTAATGTCGTTTGATCAGGAACGGCAATTTCTGCGGCACCTGATGGGGTTGGGGCGCGCATGTCTGCGACAAAATCGGAAATGGTAAAGTCTGTTTCATGCCCAACAGCACTAATGACTGGGGTTTTTGTTGCGAATATTTGTCTTGCGACCATATCTTCATTAAATGCCCATAAGTCTTCTATTGAGCCCCCACCGCGACCAACAATAATGACGTCATTGGCTATATTGGCATCGGCTTTTTTTAAATTATCAACAATTTCATATTTGGCGTTTTCTCCTTGTACAGTCGTTGGATAGATTAAGATGGTTGCAAGGGGATAACGGCGATTAATAATATGAATAATATCTCTTACGGCAGCACCAGTTTTAGATGTTAGTACGGCAATTTGTTTGGGATATTTAGGAATTGGTTTTTTATAGTCTGTTTTGAAGAGGCCTTCTTTTTCTAGCGTTTCTTTAAGTTGTAAATATGCTTGATAAAGGTTCCCTAGGCCAACTTGTTCCATACTGTCGACATAGATTTGGTATTGTCCACTTGCTTCAAAAACACTAACATACCCTCTAACAAGAACATTCATCCCATCTTCAGGTTGAAATTTCACTTTCCAAGCATTGCCCTTAAACATAATTGCGCTGATGCTTGCGTTTTTGTCTTTTAAAGTAAAATAAAAATGTCCTCTTATATTGTGTTTGAAATTCGAAATTTCGCCTTCTAAGAGAATATCTTTTAAGTGTTTGTCTTGGTCGAACTTATATTTAATGTATTTGGTGAGTGCGGTGACACTAAGTGCCTTTTTATCCATACTATCCCTACTTATTTAATGTGGTTTTGATTTTGTCTAAGACGCTATTGTTAAATGCGACTGCTTTGTTGTCGCCTTCATCCGTAAATGTTCTGGTTAAATTGAGTGCTTCGTTGATGACGATTTCTGCGGGAGTGTTGGTGTCGTACATTTCGTAAACCGCGAGTCTTAATATTGCACGATCAACGGTGGAAAGTCGTTTGATAGACCATTTGATTAAGTGGTCGGTAATGAGTTTATCAATTTTTTCTTGGTACGTTAAAATACCTTTGATGGCATCGTTGACAAATGGGTCATCATACGGTTCAAAAGTTGTTTCGTTATTCATATCCATATTATATAATTTTTCGATAATTTTTATGCGTTGTTTGTGCCGCGATGCGGTTACTTTTGGTTTTAAATTCATTGTCATACCACCTATCATTATCATTAAAGATTTTACCATAGTTTCGGCAAAATAAAAAGGAAAAACCATCTTTTCCTTTTTATAAAATGTTGTGTTTTTTACCCTGGATTTGGATTTTATTTTTCGATATATAAAATACCGATAGTCCCACGACCGCAGTGGCTAGAAATGACACATCCTGCTTCGGTTTCGTAGATGTTTTTTACTGGTAAACTATCATGAATAGCATCATAAATATAATCATAAGAGTCTTTTGCGAGTGAATGGGTAATCATCAGAAAATCATCATCGAGGTTATCCTTTAAATCACGTACTTCTTTAATCAATAAATTGATGCCGTTTTTTATTGAGCCTCTAGCTTTTTTTCCAACATGCATTTCTCCGTCTCTTACTTTGATGATTGGTTTTAACCGAAGCATTGAGCCCATCATATGTTGGAGTCCGTTTATACGTCCACCTTTATGAAGATAGTCAAGCGTGTTAATGACAAATTGGCTTCTGACTTTTGGTTTTAGCGCTTCAATTTTTTCTTTGATGGTTTTAGCATCATCGCCTTGGTCTTTAAATTTTGCTGCTTTAAGTAATAAAAGACCAGTCCCTGATGAAAGATTAGCGGAATCTATTAAGGTGATTTTACTGCTATCAAGCAATGTCTTAGCGGTGTGGGCACTTTGTAAAGTACCAGAAAATTTAGCACCAATACCCATATAAATGATGTCATACCCTTGTTCAATATAGGGTTGAAATGCCTCGACAAACGCCCCTGGTGAGGCAGCGGCGGTTTTGGGCATAATATTGGTTTCTTCTACTTTGTTATACATCGCTTCAGTGGTTAGGCTCACACCATCAAAGAAACTGTCTTCACCGATATTGACAATGAGAGGAACGGTGTCGATATCGTGTTGCTTTAATAAGCTTTCAGATAAATCTGCGGTAGAGTCGGTGATGAGTTTTATTTTAGCCATAATGGCCCTCCTTATAAGTCAGTACGTATTTCGTGGAGTAATGCATGGGTTTTTGCATCCATCCATCTAAAGATAAGTTCATTGGGTTTGAATGTTGCGATGCCGTAAGACTCAGTCATTTGACCGCGACTTTTGTGTATCGCACCAGGATTGATAAATAAGGTGTTTTGAATCTTTTTGTAGTTGGCTTCATGAGTATGACCGTAAAATATAACATCGTAAGTTTTTGGCATGAGTTTTTTGTAGGCTTCACACAAATCCCGACGTACGTGGTATTTATGCCCATGGATAAATAATACGTTTTTATTGTTGATTTCCATGTCGTGCTCATAGCCTATACCAAAATCAAATGGGGCATTCCCTTTTATTGCAATGACATCGTATGTTTCAAAAAAGTCTTGTTTAAGACCAGAATCACCTAGACTAATAATTAGGTCCATATCGATATATTTTTCAATAATGTTTTTTGCACGCTGTTTTTCATGATGAATGTCACTGAGAATTAAAAGTTTCATCCTATCTCTCCTTAGGTAAGATCAATATCTAAGTTAATATTACCATCGGTCAACTCAATCATGCGATCTGTTTTTTCAGCAATGTTTTTATTATGCGTAATAATGATAAATGTGGTTTTATATGTTTTATGGATTTTTCTTAATAGACTGTAGACTTTGTCCGTTGTATCAGAATCAAGTGAACCTGTTGGTTCGTCAGCTAAGATAATTTTTGGTTTATTTATAAGCGCTCTTGCAATAGCAACCCGTTGCATTTGTCCTCCGCTCATTTCAGTTGCGGGGTTGTCTTTAACGTCATTCAATCCAACCAAATCGATGAGTTCTAAGGCATATTCATGGACGTCACTGGGTACTTTTGCATGTTGCATTTTATATGGCATTAATATGTTTTCTAAGGCCGTAAACTCAGGTAAAAGGTAATGGTATTGAAAGATAAATCCAAGGGTTTCATTACGCAGTTTTGCGAGGTCGTTTTTATTCATCTTGCTGGTATCTTTACCGTATATGTAGACCTTTCCTTCACTAGGGTTATCAAGGGTTCCAATGATATTGAGAAGCGTACTTTTTCCGCTACCACTTTGACCGATAACTGACATAAAGGCATTGTCATCGATAGTAAGATCAATGCCATGAAGGACTTCAGTTTTAACTACAGTTCCATAGGTTTTTTTAATGTTTTTTAAGGTTAAGACATTAGCCATTTCGAATCACCTCAATAACACTTAATTTGGCACTGCGTCTAGCGGGTATTAAAGAGGCACCCATGCTTGCCAAAATAGCAATCGTTGCACTGCCGGCGATAAATAATGGATTAATAAGAATCGGGACCACATCTGTTGAGGTAGTGAATCCAAATAGTAATCCAAGGCCTAACAATACACCGAGGGTGGCACCAACAACCCCAAGCAAAACGCCTTCAAACAAAAAGATAAACGAGGCTTGTTTATCGGTTGCGCCCATGGCTTTTAAGATGCCAAGTTGTTTTGATTTTTGTAATACCGTAATAGCAAGTACACTAGAAATACCTAAGACAACTGAAATCATCACAAAGACTTGAATCATAATGCTTGAAGTGCTTTGACCTTCTAATCCTGTAAGTAATTCTTGGTTGGCACCTTGCCATTCAGTAATGGTATAATCATTACCATAATCTTCAACCAAATCATTTTTGATTGCAACTGAATTGAAAACCTCATCAAGTTGCATTTCAATGGCGCTGATTCCATCAATCATTAAAAGCGACTTTGCACTATCCAAATCCATGAGTAACCAGCTGTTATTGATACTCGTTACTTCAAAGTCAAACACACCAACAATTGTTACGGTTTTAAGACTGTCTATAGTTGGCAACTGTAAAGACAGTTCATCATCTATAGAGACATCTAAACTCTCTAATAAATCAATACCAATCACAACTTCATTATCTGATGACGGTAATTGGCCCTCAACAAGTTTATCATTAAATCCGTATATATCATTGGCATCTTCATAATTAAACCCCCTAATTATGACGGGATCACTAAAGTCTTCGGTGATAATAGTTGCGCTACCTTCTAAAACTGGACTTACTGCGTTGATGTCTTCATCATAGGACTTTAATGTTTGATAGAAGGCATCGTCATCATCTAAGTATCCACCGCGTGTTTCGGCTTTAAGGGTTATGTGTGAGCGGTTTCCAATGGTTGAATCGATTAGTGAAGCTTGTAAGCCTTGAATTAAAGATCCGATAAAGACCTGAACACTAACGCCTACCGCAATGCCTAACGCAATTAAAATGGTTTGGGTTTTATTTGAGAGTAAAAACCGTAAGGCTATTTTGAAGGAGAACATGTTAAGCCCTCCTCTTCGATAAGGGTTTCAATATCTTTTGATGACATGATGGTATCATCTAATGAAACTTGCAAACTATGGCGCGTGATGCCTCTTCCTGCACCAAAAATTTTAAATGTTGAATCAAGCGTGCGTAGATGGGTAATAACCCTTTTTAAAGTTATCATATTGTAATCATTAGTAACGCTTAGAACAAGATAATCAATAGGCGCATAGTTGATTGCGCCTTCTAAGGTTTTAAGCGGTGTATCTGCGCCTATATAGATTGTGGTAAAGCCGTACAATTCAAAAAGATACGCACCGATGATAGCCCCAAGTTCATGGGTTTCATTTTGCAAGCATGCAATAAGAACGTGACGGGTATCGCTGAGTATCATTTTATAATCTAATACGTATTCATAACTCATTTCAATGAGTGCTCGAATAATGGCACTCATTCGGTGTTCATGAAAAACACATGCATAGTCATCTTCTTGACAGTCAATCTGGTTCAGTATGTTAGGAATGGTATCTTCATAGAAAGTTTTTAACGTTTCAATATTGTTAATAAATGATCGTGTTAATGAAAAAGCACGAGCTTTATCGTTCTGCTCTAGTGCTTTTTGTAAGTCTTCTTCAAATGTCATATTTATCCCCCTTATAAAGAATCCAAATACTCTAGTACTTTATGTAAGCACCGTGCTCTATGAGAAATTCGGTTTTTCACATCATCGCCTAGTTCTGCGAGGGTTTTATTATAACCTACAGGTATAAATAATGGGTCATAGCCAAATCCATGTTCTCCTTCACAAGCGGTATGTATATAGCCATGTAATTCTCCTTCAAAGCGTTTGGTGTTACCCGATTCATCAATGACACAAACCGCGGTTACAAACCTGGCGGTACGGTCAAATTGATTACTCATAAGTTCGATAAGTTTTTGATTATTGGCTTCATCTGTGCCTTCATTAGAAAAGCGTTTGCTATGAATACCTGGACGACCATTTAAGGCGTCAACTTCTAATCCTGAATCATCAGCTAATACCATAATATTTGTATGTTTTCTTAATGCTTTTGCTTTAATACGGGCGTTTTCAAAGAATGTTGACCCAGTTTCTTCGATGTCTTTAATAGGAAAATCGACAAGTGAAAAGACCTCAAACTTTAAATGTTCGAGCATCGATTGATATTCTCTTAATTTGTGTTCATTTTGGGTCGCGATTGCTATTTTTTTCATAACGCCCTCCATTCACGTAGTTATTTTTGACTCCACGTGTAAAATTTATCAAGGTTGTTATTTTTGCCTACGACAAGTAATTGATCCCCTTCTTCAAAGGTATCTTGTGGCGTTGGAATGAGAATTTCGCCACCACGTTTAATCGCAACTAAGTTGATGTTAAATCGGTTTCTTAAGTCTAGATTGACCACAGTTGAATCAATATGTTGTTTGGTTGCTTCTGTGACGATGAAGCTGTGTGACTCATCAAGGTCATAATATTCCAAAATATTGTTGGTAACAATACGGTGTGCAACGCGGCGTCCCATAAGCATCTCAGGTTGAATGACATCATCTGCGCCTAATTTACGACATACTTTTTCATGGTATTCATTTTGCACTTTAACGGTAATATGTTTAACACCTAATTCCTTTAAAATTAGCGTTGTTAGAATACTATCTTGAATGTCTTTCCCAATGGCCACGATAACATGATCAATACTTTGTATTCCGACTTCTTTGAGTGCCGCTTCATCAGCCGTATCTAATGTAACTGCATGGGTTGCAATTTTTGCGACTTTGTTAATTCGGCTTTCATCACGGTCGATGACTAATACGTCATATCCATCTTTAATCAGTTCTTCAACAACTGCTGTCCCAAATCGTCCAAGACCGATCACAGCGAATGTTTTCTTTGCCATAATTTCACCTTCTACACGTAGTTTATTTCTTGATATAATGATACCACAAACGTGCTTATTGTCAATAAAACTCACTTTTTTACCCACTAAAAAAGCATTTTATGCTATAATAAAATTCGGAGGGATTTTTATGAATAAAAAATTAAATATTAGTATTATTGTTACATATGTCGGAATTTATGTTGCTGTTAATCTCCTCGCCATAGTGTTTTTGCTCATTACTGGCAATACATTTTTAGATGCTGATGGATACCCTACTATGACCTTTAGCGCAGTATTTAACTTGGTTTTCTATATTGCTTTAGCTGCTGGTATTCTAACTGTTGCACATACTTATTTAAAAGATAAAGAATGGCCACGTGTAAAAGAGAACGTCAGCGGATTTATCGGATACAGTATTGGCGGTTTCTTTTTATTATATGCGTCACAATTACTAGCTAACGCATTAGGAATATTATTCAAATGGGTTGATACCTCAGAAAATCAACAAGGTCTAGTTGATATCGCTGGTGATAGTATAATAAGCGTGATATCCTTAGTCATTTTCGCTGTCATTCTCGCACCTATCGTTGAAGAAATTGTTTTCCGAAAAGGTGTTTATGATTTGGTGCTTCCGTATATTAAACCAGCAGGTGCGATATTTGTGAGTGCATTATTATTCGCGGGAGTTCACGTAATGAATGAAACGTTTACTTCGTTCGCTTCTTTAGGTGCTGTTGTTCCGTATTTATTTATGGGAATTGCCTTGGGGTATTTATATCACATTAGTAAACGACGCATTTTTATTCCCATTATGGCGCATATGTTATGGAACTTACTCGCTGTGTTAATGTTATTTTTTGTATAATTAAAAAAGGTCTACCGAAAAAATCGGTAGATCTTTTTTTTAAAATAGGTGAGCAAGGTTTTCTGATGAATCAATTAAAGTCTTCGTTTCTTCTGAGAGAGCGTCATATGTTGTATATTGCATTAACTTTTTAATTAAAGGTATGTTGCTATCTAATACAGCATAAAAGAGTGCATCTTTATGAGTATAATCAATATCTAACAAAGAAGGATTATATCGTAAAATATGATCAACCATAAATAAATCTCGGTGCATAATTGCATAAAATAATGGCGTATTATTATAATTATCTTTTTGCTTTACTGACATATCCGAAAGTAGTGATAATGCTTCATCATGCCGTTTAAATCTTAGGGCAGTATGTAGGGGATACTTCTTTTTAAGTCGTGTGGTAAGCGGCGCGTTTTTTTGTCGTGTGAACTTATTGATGGCACTCATATAATAATGGCTTTCGGCCCGGTCATAAGGGCTTTCTCCGAAATGGTCTTTATCATAACTATTTAATCCCAATTCAATCAACAAATCAATGACGGATTCCATCGGTTCTAACACGGCATAATGTAATGGGGTTTGATAGTATATATTTGGTTGATAGGCATTGACCCCAAGATCATTTAATAATTCAATAATTGATGGTAATCCATGTTGGGCAGCGATATGCATAAGATTTTCTTTTTTATCATTGAGTTGGTGAAGCGGGGCTTTGTGATCGATTAAGGTTTGTATAAGTTTGATTTTCTTACTTTTGATTGCAAACATAAGTACATGATTATGTAAATTATCTTTAATGTTAACATCGGCACCTTTTTTAAGTAAGATGTCGACTGTTTGTTTATCGCCTTTTTGACAGGCAAGCATGAGCGGAGTTTTTTCTTGTTTATTTTTGGCATTGGTATCGGCTCCAGCATTAAGAAGTAACTCTGTAATTGGAGCATCACCTAAATAACACGCTATGTGTAAAGCTGTATCTTCATGTTTATTGTGGCTGTGTAAATCGATGCCATATTCGATTAATGTACGAGTTACTTTGAATGCGCGTTGTCTCACAGCATAAAAAAGCAACGACTGATAACGATCGTCTTTGTAGTGATTTATAGTCTCTTTAAACTGCATAAAATAGGTATCATCATCATGTTTTATGGCTTTGATCATGGATTGTGTAATGCTATTATCCATCATCCCACCCCCTATACTTAAAAGCCTACCATATTTACAAAAAAAATGCCATGAATTATCATGGCATTTTTTATTAAAGCTTTTGTTATCTAACTGCGTCTTTTAATACTTTACCTGCTTTGAATGCTGGAGATTTTTGAGCAGGGATATGAATTGGTTCACCTGTTCTAGGGTTATGTCCTACTCTTGGTTTACGGTCCCTTACTTCAAATGTTCCAAAACCTGTTAACACAACTTTTTCTCCTGATGCCAATGATTCTTGGATAGTTGAAAGTGTCGCGTTTAAAGCTGCTTCAGCGTCTTTTTTTGTAAGACCTGATACATCTGCAATTTTAGCAACTAATTCTGTTTTGTTCACGATTCTACCTCCTTATTTGTTTTAAACTAAGCTCATTATAGCAATTTAAATCATGCTTTGCAAGGAAAATAGCGTAAAAACTATAAAAAAAGCCTTTAAACAAGGCTTTTATTCAGGTTTTTGGTCTCGAGCGAGTAAATCTTTGTATACTTTTTTAGGTTCAATTCTATTAAAAATTATATCGTATAGTGCGTTAATGATTGGTGTATCAAGGCTTTCTTTTTGTGATAAATAATACGCGGCTTCACACGTTCTTATCCCTTCAACAACCATGGTCATCGAATCCAACGTTTCGTTTAAGTCCTTACCTGTGCCAATTTTATAGCCTGCTTGATAATTTCTTGAATGTGGTGATGTGCAAGTAACAATTAAATCACCAACACCAGTTAGACCCATAAGCGAATCTTTGGTAGCACCGAAATAATCGTAGATTTTTCCCATCTCTACAAGTCCTCTTGTCATGAGTGCGGCACTTGCGTTATCGCCTAATCCTTGACCACGAAGCAATCCTGATGCAAGGGCAAAGATATTTTTAAGCGCACCACCGAGTTCAGCACCGATTAAATCGGTACT
>CAZXSS010000043.1:0-10677 GCA_964643385.1 uncultured Candidatus Izemoplasmatales bacterium | reverse complement strand
TTATTTTATCATATTTTTTATTTATAAAACATAAGAAATAAAAAAACGCTCCAAATGGAGCGTTTTATACATACTACTCTTCTAGTAGATCATTTAATTCAGCAATGCTGTCGATTTCTACATATGTTGGTACGACTAATCCAATGCGAGCACCTTCATAGTTGTATCCAAGGTCTAAATATTCATCACCATATTCTTCTTCGTAACTACCATGTGTTACTGGTAACCATGCATCTAAGAACGCATCGGCATCACCTTGAGCTATGGTTGTGAAGACGATTCCAGGATCCGCTTCTGTCATAGTGACAGTATATCCTTCAGATTCTAAGATTGCGGCTGCTAGGTTAGTCATCGCAACACCTTCTGCCCAGTTTACATAATATAGATCAACTGTTTTGTCTGTTCCATCCATATTTTCTGGAATCCATTCTTGATAGATTTCTGTATTGTCACTCATCCAAGCACTCGCGATTTCTAATTCTGTCATGTCATCACCAAATTCGTTGATGTCACCCATAAGGCCACCAAGTTCAGTACTATCCATGTAGAAGTTTTCTAAAAATGTCGCAACATCTGGTAAATCATCACGAATATCTAATCTCGCAATAGTATGGATGTTTTCAACGCTTCCATAGACACCTTCTGGGTCTTCTAAGAATTTAAGGTCATAGTCTGCGAACATATAGTGTGGTTCCCATCCTGTGACAACGACAAATTCTTCATTTTCATATGCTTGTGCGAGTTCTGTCATCATAACTGGTCCACTTGAGGCTTCTAACTCATAATTTAATCCATATACATCAATGGCTTCATCTGTTGCTGCCATGATTCCTGCGCCTGGGTCAATCCCGACAATAACACCTTCATCACTTGAGTCTGTACATGCTGCAAGTGTGAATACAAATGTGAATGTTACAAGTAGTGCTAATAGTTTTTTCATACAATAATTCCTCCTATAGAATTTATTATTTATTTAGTAAAACATTACTAGTTAAGTTAAATTTGTTGTGTTGGTTTCTTCTTTTTATTACCGATGGCCTGTGTCATTCGGTCTAAAATCATCGCTAATATTACAACCGCAATTCCGGCTTCAAATCCAGGTCCGATATCAACACGTGATAGCGCGGTACGCACATCAGCACCAAGTCCTTTGGCACCAATCATTGAGGCAATAACAACCATTGAGAGTGATAACATAATGGTCTGGTTAATCCCTGCTAAAATTGTTGGCATCGCAACAGGAAGTTGGACTTTAATAAGCATCTGTTGGGATGTCGATCCCATTGATTTAGCCGCCTCTATAACTTCTGCAGGGACTTGTTCAATTCCCAGTTTTGTTAGTCTTACAACCGGTGGCATCGCAAAGATAATCGTTGCAATAACCCCACTAGGGTTCCCGGTTCTAAATAATATAACAGCGGGAATTAAGTATACGAAGGCTGGCATGGTCTGCATAAAATCAAGTATTGGTCTAACAACACCATCACCAAATTTTTTGTGTCTAGCAGCTAAAATACCAATTGGGATGCCTAGTATCAAGGCAAGTAGTGATGCCACTAAAACAAGGGCAAGCGTTAAGATTGCGCTATCCCATAAGCCGATAGAATCAATCAATACGAGTCCAATAAAGGTTCCTACTGCAAGCCATTTACTAGCAATAAAATACGCTAAGACAGCGAATAAAAGTGCGAGTATTAAACTTGGTGGAAACGCTAAAATGTTCCCAAATATAATAACTAAATTATCAATAACTAAACTAATAAAATCAAATATTCCACTGAAATTATCAACTAAAAAGTCAATAATTGCTTCAAACCACTTTCCAATCGGAAGGGCTGGTAGCGTAAAGAAATTAGGCATTGGCTTCACCTTCTTTTTTGCCTCTTATGCCGGCAATAACAGAGACTCTAACCACAACACCGAGTAAATGATCAAAATTATCTACTACAGCAATCGGATATTGTGCCTTTGTGGCCATTGGGAGTAAGTCTGCAATGGTCGTATCTGGGCCGGTTTTATATTTTACATCTTTAATAATTGGTTTAATAGAGCGTTTGCCTTCATCAACAAGCTCTTTGGCATCGTCTGCAGTAATAATACCTTTTAAGATCCCTTCGCTATCTGTTACAAAGATACTAGATATTTCTTCTTGGTCCATTTTACGAAGTGCTGATTTCGGTCCATCTTTTGATTCAACCACAGCACGTGGTTTTTTCATAATCGATTCTGCTTTTATAACTTTTGAACGGTCCACGTTTTCAACGAAAGCCCGAACATAGTCATTCGCAGGGCTTGTTAAGATTTCTTCTGAGGTTCCAATTTGAACGATTTTCCCGTTATACATAACTGCAATCCGGTCACCTAGTTTTAAAGCTTCATCCAAATCATGGGTAATAAAAATAATGGTTTTGTGCATTTTCATTTGTAGATTAATCAGTTCATCTTGCATATTTTTCTTAATTAAAGGATCAAGCGCACTAAAGGCTTCATCCATAAGCAAAATATCTGGGTCAGAGACCAACGCGCGTGCTAATCCTACACGTTGTTTCATTCCGCCACTTAACTCATCAGGGCGTGATTCCTCATATCCTTTTAAACCAACGAGTTCTAAGGCTTCATAGGCTTTTTTACGACGTGTTTCTTCATCTACCCCTTGGATTTCTAAACCGTAATAGACATTTCTTACAACATTACGATGTGGTAATAATCCAAAGTTTTGAAACACCATTCCCATTTGTTTACGGCGTAAATGTCTTAATTGTTCTTTATCCATTTGAACAATATCTTCACCATTTACTTTGATTTGGCCTGATGTTGGTTCGATTAAACGGTTCAACATTCTAATTAAGGTACTCTTACCACTTCCAGATAACCCCATAACTACAAAGGTTTCTCCTTTTTTCACTTCGAATGAGGCATCATTAACCCCAATCGTATTTCCAGTTTTTTCTAAGATGTCTTCTTTTGTCATCCCATCGCGACTTAATTTAAGCGCTTTTGGGGCATGATGTCCGAAAATCTTATACAAATTTTTAACTTCAATATGGTTCATACTATTCTCCTTTACAAATGCGCATCATTAGATAATGAATGCGCGCGTGTGATGTAATAAAAAAACATCATACGGGTATGATGTTATTTTTATAATACATATGTAATTTTTACATTCGTTTTCATTTCTACTATATAATACCATATAAATAGAGAAAGTCAATGCGGATACATCCTTGGAACCGCTTTACATTGCGATTCCTTGTTTTTAAAAGTAACATTTCAATTATTATTTAAATCATAGTTAACCCCTATATATAGGGGCTATGTGTTTATAATACAATTTTCTTTAAATAATTGTGAAACATAAGAATACGCTTACATAGATTTTTTTATATTTTAGCCATTTCTATTGATTTTTTAACGTTTTTTTATTATGATTGTATAAGTGCTTTGATATTCAAACAATGAGGTGGATTACTATGAACAAAACAACAGTAATTATTACTAGTCTAATCATGATGATATTACTTGGGTCTGTCTATACGTGGAGTGTCTTTAGGATTCCTGTTGAGGAAAACTATCGCGTAAATACATTTTTAAGTGGACTTCCCTATATGACGTCCTTAATTTTTTATGCTTTAGCTATGGTAGTTACTGGTCGGTTTTTATCCTTTAATACCATAAAAAACGTTAGCTTTATAGGTATTTTCTTTATTTTCTTTGGCTGGATCATGGCTGGATTCACGTCTACCATTTTTGGATTAATTATTATGTATGGTGTGTTTATTGGGACTGGGGTTGGTATGCTTTACGGTATACCAATCATGCTCATTCAATCCCTTTTTAAACAACGTAGTGGGTTTTATACTGGAGTTGTGTTAGGTGGTTTTGGTTTATCACCGCTTGTAACAGCACCTTTTATAAAGACATTGCTTAATCAGTTTACCTTGCATCAAACATTTATCATCATGGGATTAAGCGTGTTTGTTATTTTAATGTTTACAACAGCCGTTCTAACGAATACCCGTAAACATCATATGCCTAGCCCTGTCCAGATTAGTTCAATAACTATCGATAGACGCTTTATTATTCTTTATGGTTTATTTTTATTAGGCACGACCATCGGCTTAATGATGATTGGGTTGTCATATCAAATCGGTGTTCAGTATTATCGGTTTGATCCTGTTTCAGTCACTGTTGCGATGACTGTGTTCGCTTTAGCAAACGGACTATCACGATTATTATTTGGTTATTTAAGTGATCGTTTTAAAATCACTTCGGTAATGCAAATCGCGCTTAGTGTGTTATTTGTTAGTGGTGTTTTAGCGTATTTAAATAATGGGTCTTTTTATCTGTTGTATCTTTTATCTTTTAGTGGATTTTGGTTTATATTAGGCGCTTGGCTCGCTATTGCACCAAACGCTATAAAATCTATTTATGGGTTAGAAAATTACAGTAAACGCTATGGAATTCTTTTTACTGCCTATGGTGTTGGGGCGATTATCGGTGTGTCTTCAAGTGGGTTGTTGCTTGATACATTAAATAAAACCCAGGGTCTATATATAGGAATCATTGGCGTTGTTTTATTATCGTTTCTCATTCTTTATACAAATAAAAACGTCCTTAACCATCGAGGTTAAGGACGTTTTTTAGTCTTTAATAAAGGTTTTAATAGCAAGAATAAATGTATCAATATCATCTTTTTTTATATCGTTGTGACAAACAAGTCGCATATACTCATCTTTATAACCACCAATGATAATGTTATGGTTAGTTTTTAAGTAGTCCGCAAAAGCATCTTTATCATAGTCAACACGGACAAACACCATATTAATGTCACGGCGTGAGGTATCGACAGTAAATCCTGGCAAGGCTGAGAGATTATCTGCTAGATACTTTGCATTATCGTGATCTTCTTTTAAGCGATGCCGCATATCATTTAATGCGATTAAGCCTGGCGCCCCTAAGACACCGACTTGACGCATGCCTCCACCAAGAAGCTTACGATATTTTCTTGCCCGTTTGATAAACTCACTTGAGCCTACGAGCATACTGCCAATCGGTGCAGCTAACCCTTTAGATAAACAAAACATAATGGAATCAGCGTATTGAGTAATTGCTTTTACATCACAGTTAAGATGGGTTGCGGCGTTAAAAAGTCTAGCACCATCAAGATGGACATTAAGGTTGTACGCTTTGGCTATTGCATAGACATCTTTCATATAAGATAGCGGTGCAACAACCCCGCTTCCATGGGCGTTTTCCATGCAAATAAGGGATGTATCGGGGTAATGAATGTCTTCCCCTCTTATCCCTTTTTTTAGTAAGTCTATATCCATCATCCCATCAGTTTCTGGAACAAGATGATAACTAACACTCGATAGAACACTTGCTGCACCCACTTCATAATTTTTTATGTGTGAGTGTGCGCCAACGATGATTTCATCACCGCGACGTGTATGTGTCATGATAGCAATTTGGTTACCCATGGTCCCACTAGGGACAAATAGGGCAGCCTCTTTTCCCGTTAACTCTTTCGCGAGATTTTCTAGTTGTTTAATCGTTTCATCATCTTCATAGACATCATCACCAACATTGGCAATTTTCATTGCTTCGCGCATCGCGTCGGTTGGTTTTGTGACGGTATCACTTCTAAAATCTATCATATTTTCACACCTTTAAAGTTGAGTTATCATTATTTTAGCATGTGCTAAATAAAGATACAACCTTATGATGTGACTCTTTTAGCGATATAAGCAAATAGTGCCGGTCCAGTATGAACGCCAAGTACGGGCGTTAATTTTACGAGTGAGACGTTTCTTACATTGAGTTCAGATTTGAGTTTTTCTGATAAACTCTCCGCTTTATCAGGGTCGTCTCCATAGTGGACAATAAGATCAATTTGATCATCTTTAAACATGTCCATTAACATTGTCTTCATTTGTAATAACGCGCGTTGTAAGCCCCATGTTTTAGATAGTGTTTCATAAACACCCTCATCATCAACAGTAATGATTGGTTTTACACGTAAAATATTTCCAATGGTTCCTTCGACTTTACCAATGCGGCCGCCACGTTTTAAGTATTTAAGCGTATCAATAGTATAAATTGCAATACTGTCTTTATACCGTACATGGTTTAAGTGAACAAGTACTTCTTCGATTGACATTCCTTCATCAATTAGTCTCACGGCATCTTCGACTAAAATGCTTAATCCACCACCTAAGGTTTTTGAGTCATAATGGGTAATATTTAAGTCCTTTTCATCTTCAAATACCAGTCTAAACGCGTTGAATGTTCCACTGAGGTTTGATGATAAATTAAGTGCTAAAACATCAGTATATCCAGCTTTTTTTATGGTTTCTAAGACTTCAGTTAAATCGTCTAAACTTGGTAAGCTGGTTGTAACTTTGTGATCATCTAATTTTGCGTATACTTCTTCAGAAGAAATATCAACTTGGTCTCTGTAAGTTTCACCGTCAATGGTAATCATTAGCGGAATCATAAATACGTTGTCATGTTTTTCTAAATACGACTCTGTTAAGTTGGCACCAGAATCAGTTATAATTGCTGTTTTCATTTTAATATACTCCTTTGTTAGATTAGGGATTTCTTTGATACTCATACTGTATCATCTATTACTATGCGTGTCAAAGCAATTGTACTATTAATTCATACTATCTGTGTTGTTATTTATAAAGTTTTTCTCTATAATGAAACTAGGTGATAGTATGGATGAATTCAAAACACTGAACAGAAAAAACACAAACGCAATAAAGTGGGATATTACAAGTGATGCGGTTATCCCCTTTTCAGTTGCCGATGCAGATTATGAAACAGCCGAACCAATAAAACAAGCTTTAATTGACCGTGCCAAACATGGTGCGTTTGGCTATACCCATGAAGGGCGAGATTATAAGCCTATTGTTAAAGACTGGATTGCTAGTCGGTATCATTACACCGTGAACAAAGATTGGATTTATCCGATACCACGGGTGCTTAATGCGATGAGTTTAATTATTAAGTTATTCACAAAAGAAAACGATGGCATTGTCGTTCAAACGCCGGTGTATCATAAGTTTTATGAAGTGATTGATAACCATAACCGCAGACAAATGCACAATCCATTTATTAATACTGACAATCACTACACCATTGATTTTGACCACCTAGAAACATTATTTAAAGCAGGCGCAAAACTTCTATTATTATCAAGCCCACATAACCCTTTAGGAAGAGTGTTTACTAAAGCGGAAATAAGACGGATACTCATGCTTTGTAAAGACTATAATGTGTTACTTGTGAGCGATGAAATCCATGCGGATGTAATTATGGAAGGCTATGAGTTTGTTTCAGTTGGAGAGTTTTTTAATGATTACGATAATATCATTATTTTATCAGCTGCTAGTAAAACATTTAATATTGCAGGACTCCATATTGCCAATATGATTGTTAAAAATACCGAGCTTGCAGAGCCGGTTATGACCGCTTATAGACAGGATTATTTACATCACCAAAACATTTTTGCTTTAACCGCGCTTAAAGCTGCCTATCAACACGGTAGTGCTTGGGTAGATAGACAAAATGCACATGTTTACGATAATTATAAAAAGCTTAAAAAAGCTTTAGAAACGACAAATAAAGCAATTAACATCGCACCACTTGAAGGTACCTTTTTAGCGTGGATCGATTTAAGATGTTATAATAAAAATGAAACAACTTTGTTTAACGCGTTTAAAGCGCATAAAGTCTTGCCATCTCAAGGATCTAAATTTGGGGAGGATTATCACGGCTTTATTCGTTTTAACTTAGCGGTGTCAAAATCCCAGCTAAATACAGGTATCGAACGATTAATCGGTGCCTTAAACTCATTGAAAGGATGATTTTATGGAAACAGTATTAATTATGGGAGGATCATATTTTATTGGTAAACGCGTGGTCAATATGTTGAAAGATACATATAAAGTCACAGTGTTAAACCGCGGGAATAATCCGTTTGATGATGCCCAAGTAAAAGAACTAATATGCGACCGAAATGATCAAGCAAAAATGCAAGACTTATTAGCAGGTGAGACATATGATTATGTCGTAGATATTTCGTGCTTCACACCGAAACAAGCGGAAATTTTAGCCTCTTCATTACATCTACCGTCTCTTAAAAAGTATGTGTTTATTAGTACGAGTGCGGTGTATGATGTTAAAGAGCCGGTACCATATGATGAAACAGTATCTATCCTCGGTGACTCACCATTTAAAGATTATGCCACAAATAAAATTGCAGCTGAGGCGTATTTACAAAGTCTTTTAACAGACGATCAACTTGTCATCTATAGACCCCCTTATGTCTATGGGGAAGATAATTATCTTTTAAGAGAACGCCTACTATTTCATCTTCTTGAAAATGACATGCCTATTTACATCCCTAAAACAAACAATAAAGTACAGTTTGTCTATGTTGGCGATTTAGCTACTTACACAAAAAAAGCATTAGATAATACCATCCCCGGTGGTGTCTATAATGTTGGCTTAAGTACCCATGAAACATTTACTTCATGGGTTGATGCTTGTAGCAAAGTCGTTGGTAAAAAAGCGAATAAAGTGATTGTCGATCAAAATGACACAGAGGTTAATCTCAATCATGTCTTTCCGTTTTTCGCACTTGACATTGTCTTAAAACCAGATAAAATTAAGCACTATGTTAAAGAAGACACACCATTTGAAAAAGGTTTACACGCAGCCTATAAAGATTACAAGGATAAAAAAGCTACGATTAGCTTACCTGAGCGAATGGTGGTCTCAAGGGATAAACTCCACCAACAATTTAATAGCTAATATTGTCCTAATAAAAACCCAGTTCGCACTGGGTTTTTTATGTAAGAATTTTATGTGGGTTGTTCTTCAGTGTTATTAGTAGGAAACCAATGTTTTGTTTTATTGGCGATTTTAACTAAGAGTAACATGATAGGGACTTCTACTAAGACACCGACAATGGTCGCAAGGGCAACCCCAGGATTAAGTGGGAATAACGCTATCGCAACCGCAACCGCAAGTTCAAAGAAATTACTTGCACCAATCATCCCTGCAGGTGCAGCAACATCATGTGAAAGTTTCAATGCTTTTGCGGCAGAATAGGCAATAAAGAAAATTAAGAATGTTTGAATAATAAGGGGAATACTTATTAAAACAATATGAAGTGGATTGTTCACAATCAGATCGCTTTGTAATGAGAAAATTAAAACCAGTGTAAGCAACAATCCTGAAATCGTGATCTTACTAAACTTGGGAATGAATCTTTCATTGTAATATTCTAAGCCTTTATGTTTAATCATGTAATACCGTGTCAGTGACGCGGCCAAAAGGGGAACAACAACGAATAAGACAACAGATAAGAATAACGTTCCCCACGGAACAGCAAACCCACCAATTCCAAGCAACAATCCAACAATTGGGACAAATAAAATTAAGATAATAATATCATTGGTGGCAACTTGAACTAAAGTATACGCAGGATTACCACGTGTTAAACTACTCCAAACAAAAACCATTGCAGTACAGGGTGCAGCACCTAAAATAACAGCACCTGCTAAATAATCATTCGCAAGATCATGAGGAATAATCTGTTTAAATATAACAAGGAAAAATACACTGGCAATTAAAAACATCGTAAAAGGTTTAATTAACCAGTTAACTACCCAGGTTAGATATAATCCTTTTGGTTTTTTACCGACATGTTTAATTGATAAAAAATCAATCTTTAACATCATCGGATAAATCATAATCCAGATGAGAATCCCGATAGGAATATTGACACTGTACACTTCAAATTGATTTAAAAATGTAGGGATGGCCGATAAATATTGACCAATAAGGATACCAATACCCATGCAAATAAGCACAAAAACGGTTAAATATGTTTCAAAAAAACTAATGGCTTTTGTTTGCTTATTCATCAAATTCTCCTTGATTGATACGCGTAATGAGTTTTTCTACTTTTGATTTAATAATGTCACGAGTAACCGCAAAATCTTCTTTAGGTCCGCCGCTTGGGTCATCAACGCCCCAGTCTTCACGGTATTTAGTCGGTACGTATGGACATTCGACACCACATCCCATGGTAATAAGGATATCTAATGGCTGTGGTATTTTGTTTAATAATTTACTTTCTGCATGGTCCATATTGACCCCTGCATCTTGCATGACCTCAATAGCTAAGGGTTTAGGCGCGTCATATTCTTCAGTACCGGCTGAATATGCCTCAATCACATCACTTCCTAGATGTTTTGCCCATCCTTCTGCCATAATACTTCTACAACTATTGTGTACGCATACAAATGCGACTGTTTTTTTCATTGTATTTCCTCCTTATTGATTATATGGCACGCATCAAGCTGCGTGTTTTTCAATTCAGTTAAAAATTGAATGATGTCATCAAATGTATCTTTATTAATATAATGATTGGTTTTATTACCATCTCTTTTTGTGTATGCTAAGCCAGATTCAGTTAGTAATTTAAGATGGTATGAAAGTGTGGGTTGAGATATAGGAAGCTTATCGATTAAAGTACATCCGCACGTTTCACCCTTTAATAATAATTCAATGATTTCTAGACGGTTCTTATCAGATAAAACTTTAAATATACTCGCCATATCTTGTTTCATCGCGTCATCCTTTCTTCATAGATAA
>CAZXSS010000042.1:0-10698 GCA_964643385.1 uncultured Candidatus Izemoplasmatales bacterium | reverse complement strand
AATGGAGGCGTCTTTTTATACCTATAGTAGATAGTACCAAAATATCCTATACTTATAATGAGAACACCTGTAAATACTATGTAGGCTGTTGTTCTAAACTCTATGGTTCCGTGTTGATCACTAACTGTATAAATACCATGCTCGGTTGCTTGCATGTCTAGCTCGTTTATATTAATGGTTCTATGTAAGCTTGTATGTGGTGTATAAATATCTAATGTATCATTTTTAATTGCTGCTGTTAGTTTAAACCCACTGTTTTCAAGTTTAGTAAGTGTTGTGCTGTCTTGATAATTTTCTTGAAAAACATCAAGCCCTTGATAATCGAGTTTATCATTAAATGTAGCAATCATGACATCATAATCTAATGCATCTGGGTCTATGTCATATTCGATAAAGAGGAGATAGGCATTCTCATCTTGGTCAATAACGATATCTTTAGGAATAATATCATTGTCATGGGTCCCGTCTCCATAGCCTTCATATTGGAACTGTCCTTCTGATACGGTTGATCGATCACGTAATAGATATTTTGTGACAGTAACGGTTCTTATTAACATATCATCATGGTCTGAACGATACATCCCGCGCATCATCATCGTGCGCTCTATATCTTGTGAGACAATATATAAAAAGTCACCTTGAATTTTCATCGTAATATACTCATCAACATACGTTTCCCAAATCACATCACCAACGACATTATAGGCACTAATAATGTCGTTTGTACTGACATAATGAATGCCGTCATGATAAAATAATGTTTCTTTGTTTAACTCGATATTTAAATCAGTTTCACCTAAAGAGACATCATCCCATAAGACATTGAAATACTGATCATAATGGATAATCAAGACACCTTCATCTTTATCGGTATACTTAATCGTAAACCCACCGTTTCCTATAGGCAGTATTTCAAAGTCCACAAAGGTATTATAGTCAGTAAACCCATACGTACTTATGTCAACGGTTTCAAACTCTAACATCGACCCATCATCATCTAATAGTAAAAGGCCAATGCCAAAAATATCGGTTGTCGTATCTACATAATGACCAAACGCGACAATACGTTCATCTTCTAACTCAGTAATTGCGCGGGCATCAAAATGATAATCCTCATAACTAATATGATTTTCACCTTGGATATTGCCACCAACGCGCCACAACTCCGTATCATCTATATCATAAGAGACAATCATTGAAGCGTTTTGCCGGTCTCCTTCATCACACGTACTGCCAATGATACCCGCACAGTAGAACTGATTGTTTGAGTAACTAATAACCATGCCATCACGGGTTATATCCATATCATAGTCTTTGAAGTTTGTGGTGTTAAAAGGTTCTGTTGTTGATGTCATCGATTCGTTTATATCAAGGTCGTCTGTATTAATATAATACCAATCATAACGCGGGACAAAACTAATCACGATGACATAGATAGTAAGTAGAATCAACATAAACGCCACTCCGTGCCACGGCGTTAAAAAGTCTTTTTGTTTTTTTGGCAAGTTCATGCGTCTATGCACAAATGGATATAGTAACATCAGCGCAAAGAGTTCAATGATAAAAACCCAAAAAATAATTTCGATAATCGTGATTTGCATGGTCTATGACCTCCCAAAGTAATAGTTACCGATTTAATTAATATCTCTACATTATTATAATATTACAAACACCGATAAATTAAAAGCGCTTATCTTGTTTCTTACTGTAATTAAAATCATTACACTAATAATATAAAAACTGCGTATATCACAAATACGCAGTTTTTATAAGGGAGTGAGTCATAAGTTAAAGATAACTTAGTTGACTTCCATTTGGTTGATTTTTTCAACGATGGCGTTTACATTGACAAGTTCACGTCTTAATGCCGGTTTGTTTTCATCATCCTCAATGGTCATGAGGTGTTCAATGTCTAGAATTCTTTCTTTACTGTAAAGTTTTAGTAAGTCTAATTCTTCCTTTGTGAACATCTTGTTTCAGTCCTTTCTTTGTATGAATTTATTATATCTGTAAAATGTGTTGCACCTCTATTTTACCACGTTTTCAAGACTTTGAACTTGGGAAAATTAGCAATTTTTTGAACCAAATTTGGTTTTCGCGTTAAATAGGGGTTTAATGGGGTTTTTAGGAGGCAAAAAAAATTTATTTTTTTTGTTTATTTCTCATTTTTACCCCTAAATTAACCACATTTTTCATAAATTCTCCTGAATTGGTTTATTATATGTCGTGTCATAAATATGATTTATTCCTAAAAGATACTAAATCAAAAAAACTGTGAGCTGTATTTATCATATTGATGTTTTATGATAATCAATGACTGTTTGCGATAATATATGGTTCTAAAAAAATCATATTACACGTGGGTATAACAATAATGCCTATAGTTTTTTATGGCTATATGTGGTAAAATAAGAATGATTTTAAGACAGATGAGGAATGGTGCATGATGTATAAAGATTATAAGCAATTCTTTTATACGGAAGAACTGACAGAACTCGTTCCGTATGCGGACAGTGTTGTTTTAGATGATGTTGAGGCGTTTGCGCAAGCCTATGAACCATTTGCGGATCAAACGTTACTGATTGATCCGATTGAAATTGCGATAGCGCATAACAGCGTCAAGATCATCGATTATCTATTAGATTCATACGATTACTCGAATTACAGTAATCCTTTTGGGCTTGTCTTGCCTGTGATTTTAATGGTCTTTGACCGTGATAGTCTACTTGTCGATATATTAGATACGGTCACGTTTAATGAAGAACACTATCTCCTCATGTATGAACACATGATGATAAGTAAAGACAAAGACTACTTCTTACAATTCTTTAAAATTTACGGAATTGATGAATCATTAGAAGAAGAACTACTTATCTCGTCTTTAAATCACCAAACAATATTTGATTATTTACGCACCAAGAAACCCTTCAAAAAACATCTTATGGGCGAAGCACTTATCTATGAAATCATTAACTTCCATCCATCAATGCTTTCGTATATAGACCGTGTGTCTGACCTTAGTGAGATGTTTTCTGCGGATGCCTTTATTCCTGTACTGCGCTTAGAAGATGAAGCCTTGTTTCAAGAAACCATTGATTTTATTGCGGCGCGCGGAATATCGTTTGATCAATTAGATGCTTACGGATTAACCTATTTCCATGAAGCATTAAGACATGCGGTATCACCCAATTACATTGAATACTTAGTAGACAAAGGCGCAAGTATTACTAAAAAAACATCCAGAGGGTACGCACCAAGTCATCAATTATTGTTTAGAGACGCAGCGTTTACGCTTGAACTATCAAAACTCATTGACTTTGATGACAAAGATTACTTTGGCATGACGTTAAAAGACTATGACCACCTCCAGCGTAAAGACGGGCTCTCACTTTTAGACATTTTACTCGTTGTTAAACTGGCCTTTAACATGGACGAAAGTGCCATCTATGAACTCTCGCAAGATGAATTTTTTGATCTTGCGGATAAACATGGCGTAAGGCTATTTATCAACGCATTCAATGTCATCATATTTGAAAACACCTATTTAAAAGAACAATTTGAGTATCAAGAAACCCCGCATGTCCCAGCACAAGACACCGGGGCCTTACAAGATACCTTAGAAGATGCTTTCATTTATGATTTTGATCACACCCTTGAACTGATGCTTGATTACTTCGATAAAGAAAACAAAGATATCGAAGGCATCTTGCAAGACTTCACCAAAGACAACAACACCATTCTTAAAGTCAGTACCGATACGTATGAAATTAACAAAGTCGGTCATGTTGAAGTCACGGTATTAAAAGACGGCAGTACTCAGCGTCACGCCACCATCCATTCGAATTACCTTGATGTTTACTATATTCACCGCTATTACGGTGTTCCCTTAGAAAACATCACCTACGCACCAAAAGCGACAAAGAAACACCGCTTTTTAACCTAACCAAGAAAGGAAACGATATGAATATCGAAAACAAAAACATTGCGCTTCTCATTGACGGTGAAAACATTTCACCTGATTATATCGAAATCATCATTGATGAAGCCAATAAACACGGAAAAATAACCTATAGGAGAGTGTACGGGGATTGGACCACCACACAACTCTCAAAATGGAAAGACAAAATCAACGATTTTGGCCTAACCCCAGTCCAACAATACGCCTACACATCAGGCAAAAACGTCTCTGACTTTAGTCTCATTATCGATGCGATGGACATCTTATATCGAGGTAAAGTCGATAGTTTTGCGATTGTCACCAGTGATTCAGACTTCACAAAACTCGTCACGAGACTAAAAGAAGACAACATGTTTGTCATCGGCATGGGAGAAAGTAAAACCCCAATTGCCCTAGTCAACTCATGTGAAGCATTTACCTATTTAGATAAAATGCGTTCTGCAAACGGTGAAGACAAAAAAGCAACCAAAGTGCCAAAAAAACAAGTTACCAAAGAAGTCTCACCGATAAGTAGTATTACACCGCTTAAAAAAGTCAAACAAGACCTTAAAGAAATCATCGATGAAAACGCTGAAGATGATGGCTATGCATACTGGAGTGTCGTCGCCCAACTCTTACAAAAGAAATATCCAGGGTTTCATCCAAGAAACTACGGTCAAAAAGTTCGTCCACTAACTTTCTTTCAAAATATGAAAGAATTTGATATTAAGAAAGATAAAACCGTAATCTTTATTAGGAATCATACTAATGCCAAATAAAGCCAACACCATTATCCGTTTCTTAGAAGGCGCGTGGACAGCACATAACACGATGATTACTGATGACCGGGTAAACCATGATACATACGATGAAACCATCACCATTAAAAATGATGATACCATCAGTATCACCGCTCATGGTGTTGATGAGGGTAAAGACCTCACCCGTGATATGACCATTCATTTAAATGGTGAGCAAATCACATTAAAACAAGGTGATTATGAAGCACGCGGCACATTTAAAGAAAATCACGCATCTCTTCATACCAAAAATTACCAAGGCAAAGACTTTGACACAAGAATCAGGTTACTGAATAATACTTACATCTACCAAATGGATGTCTTTGAACACGGTAAATGCATTATGAGCCAAATGTCTCACCTGACAAAAAAATAACTCGTAAAAAAGCCTGCCTTCATGTTGCGAAGGCAGGCTTTTAATTAGTCAGTTGATATAACTTGTAATAATAAATAACTATGAACTAAGGCAAATAAAGCAAATAGTGCCGTAACACTTAATAAAGGAAGCACAGTTTGATAGGGCATCATCATGATAAACTTAGCCGATAAGTTAATCATGATGAAGGCAATAAATATGACTGCAGGCGTTAAAAGCTTATACCCTACATAGTGTTTTTTAAGCGTTAATAGACCAATAATAAAGATACTTGGTAAAAATAAACTTAAATCAAAGGCTTGCACAATAAGCGTTGTATAGTGTTCTAAGGTTTCTGGATATAAATTGCCTTCACTTAACGGACTAAGCAAGGTCATTAACCAAACCAAAGTAACGACAGAACTCACCACAATTAAAAAGATTGCACTGCGTTTTACCACGGGTGCTCTATCTTTAGGATACATGTCTCCTATATAAGAGGCATCGGTTAACGTAAAAATCAATAAGAAAAAACTCATCGACAAGAGTAGTGCATAGACTAAAAACAACGGATTATACATACTCATCGCAATATAAAATAAATAGGTTAAAAAGAAGTAGATAGTAACACCGATAAGCACAAGCCGGGCTTTTTTAATTCCGCGCTTTGTAAAAATAAATGATAACAGTAAGGTTGGGACCGCAAGACATAGTGTCACAAAGTCTTGGGCAATGCCTTGTAAGGCAACTAGAAAGGACATGTCTTGATAAATGCCCTCACCATACAAATGAACCACAAACCCTCGAAAACTCGTGAATGTCTCCCCGCCATCACTGCCAAGCGATAAAATCCCAAGTAAGCTTGCAAGGGTAGAGAAAATACTTATTCCTAAAACTAAAACCATGATAATCTTATCTTTATTCATTAAAAACCCTCCATATACATAAGTAAAATCGTTTTTATTTTACCATACCCTATATAAAAGCAAAAGGGGCTCTTTCGAGCACCCTTTTTAGTACATTCCAGGCATCATCGCTGGTTGTTGGTTATCGTCTTTATCATCTTCGATATCCACAACTGCAGCTTCAGCGGTAATAAACATCGCCGCAATTGAAGAAGCATTTAATACAGCACTACGCGTCACTTTGGTAGGATCGATAATACCCGCTTTAAGCATATTCACCCATTCACCGGTTTTAGCATTAAAGCCAACATCTTTATCTTTTGTTAATTGTTCGTCTAAAATATCTTTGCCATCATAGCCTGCGTTTTCTGCAATTAAACTAATCGGACGTTTAAGCGCTTCAAGAACAATGTTAATGCCTTTTTGAATCGTTTGATCGGTATCTGTTAAAGATTCTTTTAAAGATTGATATGCCGCAACTAAACTTGCGCCACCACCAATAACAATCCCTTCTTCAACCGCAGCTTTAGTTGCATTAAGCGCATCTTCAATGCGGAGCTTTTTCTCTTTCATCTCCACTTCACTTAACGCACCAACCTTGACAATCGCAATTCCGTCGGTTAATTTACCAAGACGTTCTTGCAGACGTTTTTTATCATGGTCGCTTGTACTATTGGCAATTTGACTCTTAATTTCTTCAACGCGTTCATCAATGAGTGATTGATTGCCGCTGCCTTCTAAAATCGTTGTTGAATCTTTTGTAATAATAACCTTTTTTGCAAGCCCTAACTCATCTAACTGGATATCTTTAAGGTCCATATCTAAATCTTTGGCATAAAAATTTGCCCCAGTTAAATAAGCAATATCTGTAAGCATCGCTTTTTGGTTATCACCAAAGCCAGGCGCTTTGGTCGCAACCACATTAAAGGTTCCACGGAGTTTATTCACAATTAATGTACTGGTGACCTCGTTTTCAATGTCATCTGCGATAATCAGAAGTGGTTTATTATGTTCAACGACTTTTTCTAATATCGGTAAGACATCTTTAATGGTAGAAATCTTATGGTCGGTGACGAGTACATGCGCATTTTCTAGCGTCACTTCCATTTTTTCGCGATCCGTTACCATATACGGTGATACATACCCTTTATCATATTGCATCCCTTTAACAATTTCTAACTCCGTATCAAAGGTTTTTGATTCATCTACTTGAATAACACCAGATTTTCCAACTTTATCCATCGCATCCGCAATAATCTTTCCGATGTCGCTTGATCCACTTGACACCGTTGCGACACTTGCGATGTCTTCACGGGTTTCAAGCGTGCGTGATTGGTTTAACAGTTCATGCGCAACCGCTTTACCCGCTTTTTCAATCCCTTCTCTTAACAGTACAGGATTCGCCCCTTTATCAACCTGACGTAACCCGTCTTTAATCATTGCTTGGGCTAAAACCGTTGCCGTAGTCGTTCCATCACCCGCTGCATCATTGGTTTTAGAGGCAACTTCTTGGACGAGTTTTGCGCCCATGTTTTCAAATTTGTTTTTACAATCAATTTCTTTAGCTATGGTTACCCCATCATTGGCAATGAGTGGTGCCCCATATGATTTTTCAAGCATCACATTACGCCCTTTAGGGCCTAAGGTAATACTTACAGTATCTGCAAGCTTATCCACACCTTTAAGCATTGCAAGTCTTGCATCTTTAGCGAATAAAATCTCTTTACTCATATTAATCTCCCTCCACAATCGCTAAAATGTCAGATTCTTTTAAGATAAGATAGGTTTTTTCTTGATGCGTGAACTCTGTTGGCGCATACGATTTAAATAACACCGTATCACCAACTTCAACCGTCATCGGTTGGTCTTTTGTGCCATCGCCAACCGCGATGACTTTAGCCGTATTAGGACGTTCTTTATCTTTAGACGATAAGATAATGCCGCTTTTTGTCTTATTTTCTTTTTCAGAAACTTCTAATACGACATGATCATGTAGTGGTTTTAACATGAATAATCCTCCTCAATTTTAATTTTTTAGCACTCAGTAAAGTGCTTTGCTAATAAAAATATACAAAAAATTTTTTTTCTTGTCAAGACCCTAGTTTAAAAAATTGACATGTCATTTTATCTTTGCTAAATTTCTTTAAAATCGCATTACAATGACTTTATGACGATATATGGCGGTAAATTAATCGTATACGATTAATTGGTATTTTTTAATAAAAATATAAATAGCATTTAGTTTGGACGACAAAGTAATATAACGTATAATAATGACAGAAAGAACAAAAATAGGCTTTGCACACAAAAAAGGAGAATAAAATTATGAAAAAAGTTATCGCACTACTCATTACCTTAACACTTGTATTTGTTGTAGCCGCATGCGGCAATGATGATAATGATTCAGCTGACACCTTACGTGTCGGGATGGATCTAAGTTACCCACCTTTTGAAACCCGTGATACTGAGGGCGACCCTGAAGGCATCAGCGTTGATGTTGCCTACGAACTTGGTGAATACTTAGACCGCGACGTAGAAATCGTTAACTTAACGTTTTCAAGTTTGATTCCAGCCCTTAATGCTGGCGACATTGATATTATCATCGCATCAATGTCAGTTACCGCTGAACGAGAAGAATCCATTGATTTTACCACCCCGTACTTTTACTTCCCGATTATTACCCTCTTAAATAAAGACTTCCAAGAAACCAATGACATTTATTCAGAAGAAGCACTATTTGACCATGATGGCGTGGTTTTTACCGCACCTGAAGCTTTTGTAACCTTAGATATTGCAAGAGAACGTGCCACCAATCCGGTTATTCAACCAGCACAAGACACCAGTCTTGCCGTTCGCGAGATTACCAGTGGTGAAGCGGACGCGTTTATGATGAGTCCGTCATCTGTTGTTGACGCAAACACCGCGAACCCTGATACCACATCAATCCTTTGGGACATCATTGATGATTCACCAATTGCCATGGGCGTAAAAGAAGGCAATAACGACTTACTTACTGAGGCTAATGCGTTTATCGCTGGTATGGAAGAAAATGGTGTATATGATCGTTTACGTGACAAATATGACACCATCATTGGAGAACGCTTACCTGGACAAACCCTTGATTTCTATATTAGAGATAACGAAGAAGAATAATGAACAAAATTTTTAACTTCATAAAAAAAATACCTGCGTTCATTAAAAACGATAAAAAAATACTCCCCATTATCTATACCTTCATTTTTTTCGCCTTGATTATCGCGCTCATTATCGCGCTTTACGGAAATAAAGAAAACTTTATACCAAACCTTAAACGCTTCGCACCCTATTGGCGTCCCATCTTGCGCGGATTCTTCTTAACCATTGGATTAAGTGTTGCGGCGTTACTCTTTAGTTTGATTATTGGATTTATACTTTATATCATGTATATTTCTAAGTTTAAAACGTTGCACCATATTAGTAATGTCTTCACAGAAATCATTTTTGGAACGCCACTGATCGTGTTCTTACTAATTATCTTTTACTTATTATGGCTTCCTCTAGGCTTACCCGCAAACCGAACTGTCGTTGGGTTTATTGGATTAAGCCTTTATGTATCCCCTTATATGAAAAACGCTTTTGAAGGCGCATTTAAATCTATAGATGCCCTCCAAGAACAAGCCATGACTGTTTACGGGTTTACCACCTTTCAAAAGTACCGATACATTAAAATCCCGCAAATACTAAAAGTCATCTTACCGCCTTTAATGGGGAACTTAACCTTTATTATCAAAGGCAGTGCCCTCCTTTATGTCATCGGCGTTGACGATTTATACAAAAGTATCAGTTTCGTCCAACAAAGACTGTATGCATACGATGAAGGGTATTTACTGATGTTAGTGATGTATTTAATCATTACTGTCCCACTGATTCGCTTAACCCGTTGGTTTGAAAGAAGGTTTGCCTTATGAAAATACGTCTAGAGAATGTCACAAAAACCTATGAAGACCAATCAATCTTAACCCCATTAACCAAAGCGATGGGCGCAGATCACGCCATCGCAATCATTGGACCAAGTGGTGCCGGGAAAAGTACACTCCTTAGATTACTCTCAAAAATAGAAGAACCCGATACCGGAGATATTTACGTGAATGACACCCATGTGAACGGCATCAAAGCCAGTGATTACTATAAAAAAGTCGGTTTTGTCTTCCAATCACACACCTTATTTCCCCATCTCACTGCGTTAAAAAACATTACGTTAATCTTAGAAAAAGTCCATCATAAAACCAAACAAGAAGCAGAAGACATTGCTTGTAAGTTATTAGAGCAGTTTAACTTACTCGATCAAAAAGACAAACTTCCAAGTAAACTCTCAGGCGGCCAATCACAACGCGTGAGCATCGTTAGAAGCTTAGCGGTGAACCCTGATGTTGTCTTCTTAGATGAACCAACGAGTGCCTTAGACCCGGTTTTAACAGAAGATGTCTTAAATACGATATTACAACTAAGACAATCAGACACCCAGTTCGTAATCGTAACCCATGAGATTCTTTTTGCGAAGAAAGTCGCAGACTATATCATCTTCATGGAAGAAGGCAACATCGTTGAAGCTGGACCCGTTAGTATTTTAGACAACCCACAAACTAAAGAACTTAAAAACTTCTTAAGCAAAGTATTTTTATGGTAAGGTGTTTCTTTATGAAGCACCTTTTTTTTATCAAA
>CAZXSS010000041.1:0-11170 GCA_964643385.1 uncultured Candidatus Izemoplasmatales bacterium | reverse complement strand
GAAAATATCAGGTTAAATCGATTATGCCATTTGATATGTTTCCCCAAACTGCCCATGTTGAGAGTGTCGTACTGCTAGTAAGGAAATAGTGTTATATATATGGATTCGTAAATATAAGTAACTTATTCAAAGATATTTATATGCTCCCTCATACCAAGAGTATGGGGGCTTTTTTTATTATGGGGGTCATACTAGCAATACGATAACTACAGTTTTGCGTATTTATATAGTATTTTGCGTAAAAGTTTAGGATTTCTATTGAAAACGCCCCCTTCTTAAAATAAAAGTAAATAGCCATACCACGATAAGTATAAAAGCTCGGGATGATATTATTGTATTGGATATAAAGTCATTATTTTTAATTTTTTTATTCTTTTGTAAATCGTTTTATCCATATAATTATGTTATAATTATATCAAGAATAATTATTATTAAATTTAATATAATAACATTATCAAGGAGGTTAAAATGGATAAGTTTTTAAATAAACTGATGAGTACGAAAGAATTAAAAAATTCATTATATGCAATTTTAAAGCATAATTTTTTATATCATTCTAACAAAATAGAAGGTAGTACATTTACTACAGAAGCACTAGCTTTGTTATTAGATAAAAATGTAGTTACAGGACGGCATACATTAGATGATGTTCAAGAAACAGTTAATTCTAGTTATGTTTTTGATACTATTATAGAAACCCTAACTAATAAAATAACCCATAGCTTTTTAAAAAATTTACATTCAAGTCTTATGTTTAATACATCACTTCATACTAAAGGTTTTTCAGGTAGTTACAAAACCATTCCTAATATGATTATAGGAACAAAAGCAAAAGTTGCACAACCCTTTGAAGTGGAAGCAAAGCTTGATGAATTATTAGAGTGGTACTACGATCTTGAAAATGTTACTTTAGATGATATAGCAGAATTTCATTATAGGTTTGAATTAATTCATCCATTTCAAGATGGAAACGGCAGAATTGGTAGATTTTTATTGCTTAAACAAATGCTAGAACATAATTTGCCAATCTTAATAGTATCTTGGGATAGTGAAGATTTGTATAGAAACGCTTTAGAAAAATGTACTATAGGCAATTATTATCCGTTAAATGCATATTTAAAAACCCTATCAAATTTTAAAGAAGAGTATAAGAAATTTTGGGATTAAGAAAATTTAAAATTGATATATTAAAAAATTACTATGATTTCATAAATTGTAGCTGGTAATTATAAAATGATAAATAGCTTAAACCCTGATTTGTATATCACGTATATGCAATGTTGCTAAATATTCAATGGGAGAAATGTATGATTAATGAAAAGAGTGTTATGGCAGTTGTTGTTTGTAATAATAAAATTTTAACAACTCATGAAATTATTTATGGTGATTTAAAAATAGGGTTGCCAAAAGGTCATTTAGAAAATGGCGAATCTTTAATTGATTGCGCAATTCGAGAAACGTTTGAAGAAACAAATATAGTTATTAATTACAACCAGTTTTATAAAGAACTTAGGAATTATGTTATTAAGTTTAAAAATCACCACGATGAAGAAGTTTCAAAGATTATAGTTCCCTTATTATTTTTTATAGATGAAGAAGGTAATCCTCAACCAAAAGAAGAAAGAATGGTTAAGGTGGAGTATTTAGAATTTGAAGAATTTTTAATTGTTTGTTCATATGATAATGTTAGGGGAGTTATAGAAGAAGCAAGAAAATACATAAAATGATAACATGCAGAATCTCACCTTTAAAATAACATGGAAAATATCAGTAATGGACTTGAAGTAGAATAATATATTGATATTATTCATTTAATATGTTGGAAAATAATATTAGTTTAAAAAAATATTTGCCAAATTAATCTAAACACATGAGGTATGTGGAAACATCTAATTAATTAGTTTTTCGAAATATAATAATTCCACTCCGAGTATGAATTGCGTAAAAGTTTATTTAACGTTCAACGACCCCCTCAATCGTAAGGGGGTCGCACCTTATCGCAAAACTTTTATTTTGCTTAATACTAGGCTTTTTTAACCTCAAACACAGGTTGAAAGCGTTGTATTGATGTCAAGGGTAAAAGAATAGGGGTCCGTAAAGCGCAGTATATAAGCCGTTTGTATGATTATGAGATGAAAACCTGAAGTGTGAAAAACTTGATTTTTGGCTTCGTGGGAACATATCGAAACAAGCCTTTAACCTTGTGACAGAGCGATTTAGATGTTGGTGCTTGGCGAGTGGTCGATTTAGATGTTTTTTAGGTTTTTGTGGGGTTGAGAAATCAAGTTGGATGTAACTGACTGCAAGTAAGATTGGAGTGGTTGTGATTGAGAACAAAGGTATTTTATTTTTCTGGAACAGGAAACACACTGTCTTTGGCACGTGAAATATGTCAAAAGATTGAAGCAGACCTTGTTTCTATTTCAGAGTTTGTGAAAATGGGAAAAAATCATATTGATGCTGAAAAAGTAGTTATTGTATTTCCTTCTTATTTGGCACCCTTATCTGGGTTACCCCTTGTGGTAGAGAGATTTATCAAATTAATTGATAATATCGTTGATATTAATTTTTTTGCGGTATGCAATTGTGGAGGGTATGAAAGTGTAAATGCACTTCCGTCATTACAAAAGGTGCGGAAGATTATTCAGTCCTGTGGAGGAAAGCTTTACGCTGCGTATTCTTTGAGAATGCCAATGAACAATCTGGACTATGATCATATCCCAATACCTATAAACAGAAACCATGAAGACATAATTCGTATGAGCAAATTAAAAATTGATCGAATCTGTAGTTACATAATTAACAACAGAAAGACAAGACACAAAGTAGTTAAAGATTTATTTTTTCTTGTCATGAAGCCGATTTATATTCTAATGCGACCAGCAATCATTAAAGAGCTTAAAGTAAAAGCGCATGAACCTGCGGATAGTGGATTACAGTACTATGAATTAATACCATTAACGGATAAGAGTATTATTGTTGATGAGAAATGCATTGGCTGTGGAACCTGTGCAAGGATCTGCCCTGTTGACAACATAATAATAGTTAACAAGAAGCCAGAATTTCAGCATAGATGTGAAATGTGCTTTGCCTGCGATGAATGGTGCAAGACAGATTCAATTCATCATTGGAGCAGAACAAATGGTGTCAAATATCATCATCCTGAAGTTTGTATTGAGGATATGATCAGCAATACTACTGAGTGAGATTAGTCATTTCCACAGATTTGAATTGCAGATTAATTATATTTCATGAAACAGAGGATGTTATTTTATGTTTGCAGTAATAGGTGCTTTATTATTTTTGGGTATAGCAGTAATGACAGCTCTTGTTGCTTGTGTTTTTCCTTTAGGAGAGTTTACAATGGGTGGGCAGTACAAAATTCTGCCGAACAAATTTAGAATCATGGCAATAGTATCTGTTGCTATTCAGCTTTTTGCTATGTTAATTGTTTTTACAGGCTGGAGGATTTATTCCTCTATTATTTTTTTTAATATAACCAAGTATATTTGTTTCTTTTTTGCAGCTTATCTGTCTTTGAATACGATTATGAACCTAGCATCCAAAAGTAAGAAAGAGAAATATGTTATGACTCCACTTTCTTTTATTGCAGCAATATGCTATTGGATAACTACCTTTCAAATGTAGAACAGATTTTGAGCATAATAGATGCATTTCAAATTCAAGTTGATTAATGAGCCTAGATTACGGAGGTCTTGTTATGGTTGACATGTTACCTCATACAGCCATTTCTCAAAAAACAGCAAAAATTAGATTGATATGTTCCCCCATACGTCGAGGTAATAAATCGACTTTAGACATCAATGCTATCAACTCGGGCTAGGTTGAAAGCGTTGTATTATTAGAAATGAAATAATGTTATATTTAGGTCAAACTAAAACATTAGACATTAAATATATTTTCAAACTCCCTTTAACTATGTGTAGAGGGTTTTTATGTATTGTCACAAACAGTGACGGAATACTATTTTTGATTTACCTTTTTTAAACCGACGATACCACCTAGGTAACAATGCCTATGATATTGAGGCTCAGGGAATTATATGATAAAATAATATAGATAACGGTTGATGCTCAAAAACAAGAAATGCTAGTGTCTATATAATACTAAGGCAATGAAGTGGATTGGTTCTTATTATTAATATAGCAGTTGTGACAGTCGTGTTAAATCCTGAACGAATGTTAATGTCATTCAATTTCAACTCAGTGGATGAGATAATAAATATAAGAAAAATTAAATGCAAAAGGTACTAGTAAGGGGGATGTTAAAATGTCAAAAAATAATCGAAGTGATAGAAATATTGGGATTGCTTTTATTTTGAACTTCGGATTTACAATTATTGAAATTTTCGGAGCGATTTTTACCAATAGTATGGCTATTTTAGCGGATGCTATTCATGATGCAGGAGACTCAATTTCTTTAGGAATTTCATGGGTTTTCGAGCGCAAAAGTAAAAAAGATCCCGATAAAGATTATACTTATGGTTACGAACGATTTTCATTGCTTGGCGCGTTAATCAGTAGTTTTGTTTTATTTGGCGCCGCTATTTATATCTTTACAGAAACAATTCCACGACTTCTTAGTCCAGAACCTGTAGATGCCTTTGGGATGATATTACTCAGTATTTTAGGAATTGTATTTAATGGTTTAGCAGTTATCCGCGTCAAAAGTGGCTCATCACATCATGAAAAAATTGTAACGTGGCATTTACTAGAAGATCTGCTCGGCTGGGTCGCGATTATGATTACGAGTATTATCTTGTATTTTGTGGATTGGTATTTCTTAGACCCATTATTATCCATGTTAATTATGTTTTATGTTATTGCACATGTTATGCGGAACTTGATAAAAGTTGTGCGCGTTTTATTGCAAGCCAGTCCAAAAGATTTGGATATTAAAAAATTACGTAAACATATCGAGTCTATCGAAGGAATTAAACGTGCTTATCATGTTCATGCATGGTCATTAGAAGGATCAAGAACGATGCTGACAATGCATATTATTATTGAAAAAGATATAGCTAAAGGTGATGTCATGTCGTTAAAGAAAAAAGTAAGAGACAGTTTAAAGGATCATAATGTCGAGCATAGTACAATAGAAATAGAGTATCGTAAATAAAAGGCTACGGCCTTTTTTTTATTGAAATAAGCGTATAAGCTCTTTTAAGTATTTTTCTTTAAAAGACGAATCTTTTAAAGAGAGAATATTACTATCGATGCTTTGTTCATCTAAAACTTGAATAAATAAAGGAATTGAGAAACTGGAAAATAAAACCATGTACTTCGCTTTTAATATTTCTTCGTCTTCAACATGTGTAACCTCGGATAATTTAGATAATACTAACTGCGTAAAAGGTGAATCTTTAAAAAATTCTTGGATAAGTAATGAAGAAGTTGTTTTTTGGGTTTTATGTTGTAAAAAAAGATAGTTTATAATACCGATGTGGTCAACCGCATAGGTGTAGATAATATCTAACATTTCTGTCAATGTATCAATAGGCGACGCACCTTTTGCAATATGGTGAATTGCATCTGTAACTTTTGCTTTTAATGTTGAAATAATATCTTTTAACACAATTGCCAATAAATGATCCTTAGAACCGAAGTGATAATTCACCGCCGCAATGTTAATATAACTCTTATCTGCAATATCTTTAATAGTAACGTGACCCTGTGTTTTGAGTAAGGTTTTTGTTGTCTCGATTATCTTTAGTTTTATATCGTTTTCTTTTTGCATTGCAAACCCTCCTAAAGTTTAAATGGTATTTTAAATCATATTTCAATGACCATATCTATTGTTATTATATCTAAATAGATCTAAAATTAAAATAGATATTTTAAATGCGCGTTTGAATAAAGGGGAGAAATCATATGAACTTTTTATTAAAGAAAAAAGGGCGAATGATTGTTTTATGTGTAGTTGTATTTTTAATCATAGTTAGTGGTTTTCTGCTACCAAATGTAACGACTAATTACGATATGACAGAATACTTGAATGAAGATTCTATGACCCAAGAGGGCATGAATGTTTTGGATGACAGTTTTGGCAATCATGCGACGATTCAAGTCATGGTTGAAGACATCAGTTTAGACCGTGCCTTAGGTAAAAAGTCGATGATTGAAAATGTTGATGGGGTTATGGATGTTGTTTGGCTTGATGATGTTATTGACTTAAATAACATTACTTCAGCTGATCCAACAACAGTTGGTGCATATTATCAAGAAAATATTGCTTTATACACCGTTGTCTTTTATGAAGATAGTTATGCGTTAACAGTTGAAGACAGTATTAATGCCATAGAAGCACAATTTGAGGGGTATGATGTATCTATGCGCGGGGATGCACTGGATAATATTGAATCACGTGAGATTGCAGAAGGTGAAGTGATAGCTTTAATGCTTATTATTTTACCGGTTGCTATAATAATACTTATTATTGCTTCTAAATCGTGGTTTGAGCCCGTTTTAATTCTTATAGCACTTGGCATTGCCGTACTCTTTAATATGGCGACCAATGCGCTATTGCCGCATGTTTCATTTATTACTTTGACAATAGCGGCCGCACTGCAATTGGCTATTTCACTAGACTACTCTTTATTTTTATTTCATCGATATGATGAATATAAAACAGCAGGATATGGAGTTACTGAAGCTGTGCAAAAAGCGCTTAAGAAAGTATTTCCTACCATTACAGCCAGTGCGCTAACAACAATTGTAGGTTTTTTAGCGTTACTATTTATGCAGTTTAAAATAGGATTTGATATTGGTATTGTTTTATCTAAAGGAATCGTTTTTAGTTATTTGTCGGTAATTTTCTTGCTGCCAATTTTAATCATTGTATTCTCAAGTACGCTCGAACGCTTTCAGCATAAAGCATTTTTCTTTAATGTGTCTTTTTTAACCAAGCCACTCATTAAAGCGCGGTATGTTTTGGCTGTTTTATTAATAGTCATTGCAGGTGTTGGATTTTATTTTCAAGGCCAGGCAGGGTATTTATATGGCGCTAGTGAATATTTGGATGAAGATAGTGAGGTTTATCAAGAAAAAGAAACCATTCAATCGTATTTTGGTGTTTATCAACCTGTAATTATTTTATTAGAAGAACAAAATCTCCTTAAAGAAGCCGCAATTGTTCAAGAGATAATGATGCTTGATGAAACCATTCAAGTAGATAGTTTAGCGCTGCATGTTGATCCCAGCACACCGCTTACTATGATTCCTGATGAAGTGAAAACAAATTATATTCAAAATGATGTTTCACGGATAGTTGTATATACAAACATCGAAAGCGAAGGAGAAACGATGTTTACATATTTTGAAGCAACAGATACGATTGTTGAAGATGAATATGATACGTATTATTTACTTGGTATTATCCCTAGCACATATGAAATACGCGACACGGTATTAGAGGATACGCCTGTTGTTGTATTGATATCAATTATTGCGATTGCCATAATTTTAGCAATTATATTTAGAAATCTTCTGATTCCGTTATTATTACTCGCTGTTATTGAAGCTTCTATTTGGTTAAATGTAGGCTTCTTGGGTATGTTTGATACTAAGGTTGTTTATATTGGGTATTTAGTTGTCCTTGCCTTACAACTTGGAGCGACGATTGATTATGCGGTTCTCTTATCAAGTAGATACCGTGAAATGCGTGAGACATATGATAAAAAAGAAGCGGTTTATCACGCATTAAAACGCGCGAGTATTCCGATTATGATTTCTGGTGTTATCTTAGCTAGTGCAGGATTTAGTGAAGCTTTATATTCTAATTTAAGTGCAGTCACTGATATTGGGTTATTAATTGGAAGAGGCGCATTATTATCAATGGTATTTGTGTTGGTATTTTTACCAGCACTACTCTTTATCTTTGATCGGTGGATTATCAAACATAAAAGATAATTTAATTAGATATTTCATGTTGTTTTACTTGATTTTAGTAAGCAATGATGGTAGAATTCTAATGAAAATTGAATAAACTTCAGGGCAGGGTGTAATTCCCGACCGGCGGTATAGTCCGCGAGCGCAAGCTGAGTAGGTGAAACTCCTACACCGACAGTAAAGTCTGGATGGAAGAAGTAAAAAATAGACACTTTTTGTGTTTCTTGTGTTTATGTTATCTGTATGCCCTAGGTTTATTCTAGGGCATTTTTTTATGAGAGGATGGGTGTTTAAAAATGGATATAGAGTATATGAAACGCGCCTTATTATTAGCTGAGAAAGGCAAAGGCCATGTGGCACCCAATCCCATGGTAGGTGCTGTAATTGTAAAAAACGGAATGATTATTGGTGAAGGGTATCATCAACGCTTTGGCGAAGCACACGCTGAGGTCAATGCGATTAAAAACGCAACAGGGACTGTCAAAGGTGCTACAATGTATGTCACCTTAGAACCGTGTTCTCATTTTGGGAAAACACCGCCGTGTTCACAGCTAATTATTAAACATGACATTGCACGTGTTGTGATTGCAAGTCGCGATCCTAATCCCTTAGTTTCAGGCAATGGGATACAGCAATTGCAACAAGCAGGCATTGAAGTTGACATAGGGATTTTAGATGAAGAAAACAAAATACTAAATAAAAGCTTTTTTAAATATATTATTAGTCGTAAACCATATGTAATTTTGAAAACGGCAATGACCCTAGATGGGAAAATTGCAACTGTTAGTAATCAATCAAAGTGGATAAGTAATGCGTTATCAAGAGCGTATGTTCATGAGTTAAGACATGAATTACAAGCGATTATGGTAGGCGTTAATACAGTGAAATACGATAATCCTTCGCTCACGACAAGGCGTACTGATAAGCAAAATAATCATCAGCCGATACGTATTATTGTCGACTCACGACTATCAATTGACAAATCAAGTCACATTGTTCAATCAGCTAAGCATATTCCAACCATCATACTAACAACAGAACAAGCCACCAAAGATAAAATTGAGGCACTAGAAACATTAGGTGTAACCATTTTGACCGTTAATACAAAAGATAATAAAGTGAATCTTCTAGAAGCGATGAATATACTTGGGTTACACGGCATTAGTAGTATTTTGCTTGAAGGTGGAAGTACGTTGGCGTTTAGCGCACTAGAAGAAGGTATTGTGGATGAAGTCTATACGTTTATTGCACCTAAAATATTTGGTGGAAAAACCGCACCGACTGCTGTTGGTGGGACAGGCATAAACCGCGTTGAAGATGCTGTACAGTTAAACTTAAAAACCATTAAGCAGTTTGACGGGGACGTATGTCTTATCTACGACGTTTTAAAGGAGGAAAAATAATGTTTACTGGTATTATTGAAGAAATTGGTCAAATAAAACATATTCGTAAAGGACCAAAAAGCGTTGCCCTTTCGATAACCGCAAATAAAGTATTAGAAGATACTGCTATTGGAGATAGTATTGCAACCAATGGGGTTTGTTTAACGGTAACAGAAAAAACACATAATAGCTTCACCGTTGATGTGATGTATGAGACACTAAATAAAACCAACATTAAAGACCTTAATGTAGGAAGTTCGTTAAACTTAGAACGTGCGTTAACATTAACCAGTCGGCTCGGAGGCCATATGGTAAGTGGTCATATTGATGGGATTGGCGTAATCGTCTCACTAAAGAAAGAAGACATCGCATGGATTTATACCATAGAAACAACGCGTGAGGTACTAAAATATATTATTAAAAAGGGAAGTATTGCTATCGATGGTATTAGTTTAACTGTCGTCGATGTTACTGAAAAAACTTTTTCTGTATCAATCATCCCGCATACGTTAAAAGAAACAATACTTGCACAAAAGAAAGTATCAGATACGGTAAATTTAGAATGTGATTTAATAGGTAAATATGTTGAGAAATTACTTAAGCAACGGGATGTTGCTCCATTAAGTGAAACAATGTTAAAAAACTATGGATTTTAAAGGAGTTCGAAGATGTTTAATACAATAAAAGAAGCAATTGAAGACATCAAACAAGGAAAAATGGTCATTGTTGTCGATGACGAAGATAGAGAAAATGAAGGTGATTTGGTAGTCGCAGCAGAATACGCAACACCAGAAGTAATTAATTTTATGGCAACTTACGGGAAAGGGCTTATTTGTCTACCTATTGAGAAATCTCGTGCTGAAGCTTTACAAATCAATCCAATGATTGCGAATAATACTGATCTATATCATACGGCATTTACAGTTTCGATAGATGCTGTTGATACCACAACAGGTATTTCAGCTTTTGAGCGTAGCCAAACGATTATGAAAGTACTAGATGAAAGTAGTTCAGCATCTGACTTTAATAAACCGGGACATATTTTTCCATTAATTGCACAAAAAGGTGGAGTATTAAAACGCTCAGGACATACAGAGGCGTCTGTAGATCTTGCTAAGCTTGCGGGATTAAAACCTGCTGGAGTGATATGTGAGATTATGAATGATGATGGTACAATGGCAAGATTAGATGATTTAATACCATATGCTAAGAAACATAATCTAAAACTTATTACTATTGCGGATTTAATTAAATATAGACGAGAACAAGAGTCGTATATTAAACGCGCAGCTGAATCTAAATTACCTACTGACCACGGTGATTTTAGGATGGTAGGGTATGAAAATACCTTAAACGGAGAACACCATGTTGCCTTAGTAAAGGGTGAGATAAAAAAAACCGATGAAGTATTAGTGCGTGTTCATTCAGAATGTTTAACAGGAGATGCTTTTGGTTCGAAACGATGTGATTGTGGAAATCAGTTAAATGAAGCGTTAGAACGCATTAATAAAGAAGGCAAGGGTGTATTATTATACATGCGCCAAGAAGGACGTGGAATAGGGCTTATAAATAAAATTAAGGCTTATGCATTACAAGATGAAGGCATGGATACGGTTGAAGCAAATATTGCATTAGGATTTCCTGATGATATGCGTGATTATGGTATTGGTGCGCAAATATTAAATGATTTAAATGTAAGAAAAATTAAGTTGTTAACGAATAACCCAAAAAAAATTGCTGGGCTAAAAGGCTATGGTCTTGAAATCGTGAACCGCGAAGCCATTCAAATGAACCATAATGAAAGAAATGAACATTATTTACGAACAAAAAAAGATAAAATGGGCCATATGCTCAAATTTAAGGAGGATAAATAAAATGAAA
>CAZXSS010000040.1:9472-11521 GCA_964643385.1 uncultured Candidatus Izemoplasmatales bacterium | reverse complement strand
GCACTAATACCATGAAATGGTGTATAGGATAGATTGTCGATTAATCCATCAAAATAGGTAGGAATAATGGTCTTATAGACCCGTGTTCTTAAAGATGCATAGATCGCACCGCCAATGATGACTAAAATAATTCCAGCAAAAAAGCCACTTGCTAAATATATAAAGTGCGCAGCTGAGGTAAATAAAAGGATACCATTGCTTAAAGTAAGTATGGATCCTAAGATAATACTGATTTCAGCTAATGCTTTTGTGCGTTTCAATGTTTTGATTTTTTTCATATTATCGCCTCATGTCTATTATACGTGACTTTTAAGAGAAATTAAAGAGATTATTGATGTTAGGCTAGGACCAACAATAAACTATAAAAAACCCTTCATTCATGGAGCGAATGAAGGGTATAATCTTTTTATGTTAATAAGCGGTGTTGTTGTGTCTATTCTTCGTCGTTTGCGTCTTGTTTTGCTTGGTTGATGCGTGATTCAATTTGATCTCTAATCGTATCAATATTAGCTTCTATGTTATTGCGGATTGCATCGTAATCTGGCGTTTCAACAGTTCCTGCTGCAACCTCATCACGGTGGCTTTGTACTCGATCCATTGCTTCTGCGCGCATATCGTTTTTCATGGCTTCAGCATCGGCTCTACGTTCATTAATGAACTCATCCATTTGTGCGCGGTGTTCTGTAACTAACATTGTCATGATATCACGATGTGGTAACTCAAGTGCTTCTTCAAATGTTAACGCTTCATCTAAATCAGCAGCGCGTGATACTAAGCGTGCGCGTCCTACATCAATATCATATTCTTCAGCTAAAGCGACATAATCTTCAGACATTTCTCCGCCGAATATCGCTGCGCCAATGCCACGTTCAGATAGAATCGCTTCTACATCGTCTTTTACAGCGTCTTCTTCTGTGTCATCAGGATTGGTTACGGTGATGATGTTTTCATTACTGTCAACATCAATGTAGCCGGTTTCGATTGCAGCATCAATATATATTTCAATGGCTTCATCTAATGGTAACCCAACTAATTCTAAATCAGTAGCAACAATTTCTGCATCTTCATTTGCGTAATATACACTGACAACGATATTATCTTCATCTACAACAAATTCAATTGCTGGATTGATATCAATTGATGTGTATGTGTAGGTTGATGCATTAGGGATATTTTGTCCAATGCGGTCTTCTATCGCTTCAATTCTGTTTTCATAGTTAGCACGTATGTCATCGATGTTTGCTTGAACATTGCTGCGGATTGCATCAAAGTCAGGCATGGGTTCTTCACCTTCATCAACAGCGTCACGGTGTGTTTGAACACGGTCTTGTGCATCTACTTTCATCTCATCTTTCATATCTAATGCAGCGGCACGACGTGCTTCAATAAATTCATCCATTTGGGTCTGGTGTTCTTCAATGAGAATGGCCATAATTTCATCATGAGGTAAATCTAAAGCCTCTTCAAATGTTAATTCATCGTCTAACTCAGCGGCACGTGAGACAAGTCTAGCGCGACCATAGCCAATATCATATTGATCAGCTAAGTCAGTATACTCATCATTCATTTCGCCACCGAATATCGCTGCGCCGATACGGCGTTCTGCGAGCATTGTTTCGACGTCTTCTTTTATGGCGTCTTCTTTTTCATCTTCTTGATTGGTAATAGTAATGATGTTTTCATTACTCTCAACATCAATATAGCCCGTTTCAATTGCTGCATCTATGTATAGTTCAATGGCTTCTTCTAATGGAAGGCCAACGAGGTCTAAATCTGCAGCGACAACTTCTGCATCATCATTCGCATAATATACAGTAACAACCGTGTCATCTTCATCAGTTACGAATTCAACAGCAGGGTTAATATCGACTGCGGTATAACTATAATCTGCGGTATCGTCTTCAGTATAACCATTACCACATGCTGCGAGTGTAAATACAATCACAAGTGATACGATTAGTGCAAGTAACTTTTTCATCATACATCTCTCCTTTTTCGATTTATGTTTCTACTTTTTAAACAAATGAAACCATGATTTTGTTGGGTTAT
>CAZXSS010000040.1:0-9372 GCA_964643385.1 uncultured Candidatus Izemoplasmatales bacterium | reverse complement strand
CATGTGATGTTTATGTATACAAGCCAACACATGATGCAAAAGCCATTGTACAACTATATCACGGCGCAAACGAACACTACGAACGCTATCAAGAAGTAATTGATTTCTTACTTGATGAGGATTTTATTGTTGTTGTTCATGATCAACTAGGTCATGGAAAACGGAATCAAGAAAAAACAGCCATCCATTTTGATGACCATAATGGGGCTGAAAAGCTATTAGCATGTGCAAAAAATGTTAGACTATACGCAAAAGGCATTAACCCGCATTTACCATTATTTGCCATTGCACATTCAATGGGGTCTATTGTCTTAAGAGCCTATATGCTTGAAGAAAAAGATTTATATGATGCCGTAATCTTTACAGGGTCGCCGTATGTATCAAAAATGAAACTGTGGTTTGCTAAACAAGGAATGCAATTTGTAAGAAGATTTAAAGGCAAAACATACGTTAGTCCGTTTTTTACCAAGAAGATGGATAGACCGTTTCAAATGATGAAACAAAAAGGGTTAATTCATGAAAAAGTCGAATGGGTGACAAGCGACGTTCAAAAACAAACAATGATTAAAGCCGATGTTTGCGGCAATAAACCTTTTACCATTCAAGCGCAAATTGATTTAATCAAGCTTATGAAACAAGCACACAATTTTAAAACATTAAAACGGCGAGCATCTAATCATCTTGTAGCCATGCTTTGTGGCGATGAAGATGCCTTATGTAACTATGGAGAAAGTATAAAGAAACTGGCAAATACATTTTCTAAAATTGGCTTTACCCATGTGAAATACCGTGTTTATGCCAATGCAAGACATGAACTACATAACGAACTAATCAGACCAAAAGTCATGCGGGATATGGTGACGATGTTAAAACAATCTGTTACGATTTAAATAAAACGCTAAGTCGATTTACGACTTAGCGTTTTTTGGTTTGATAATTACTGTACTAATATGGTCTTTTTTAACGGTACTTTGCCACGTGGTAATATCTTCGTAGGTAATGGTTTTAGCTAAGGTTAACAGTTCATAAATATTGAACTTGGTATTGGTATATTTGCTACTTTCATGTGCGAGATATTCTAAATTATCTAATGACATAAGGAAGTTCCCGACCATTTGTTTTTTTGCACGTATAAAATCATTTCTGTTTATTGGGTAAGTATAGAGTGTTTCTAGAATTTGTGTAAGTTTATCTTTTAATGTATCAGGTTGGCTAGTTTCACTACCAATTAATCCGTAGCCATAACTTTTTTCAACGTTAATATCGATGCCATAGGTATCGTTAATTAAGTTTTGGTTTAATAAAGATTCGTAAATATCGCTGCTTTTACCAAACAGTAAACTCATGCCCATAGAGAAAATCAGTTGTTTTTTTAGTTGGGTTTTAAAATCATCGCGAGCATCTGGCATGGTTTTAATACCAACTAAGACACTGGGCATTAAAATATCGAGATAAAGTGTTGTTTCTGGTTGATTAACCGTTGGTGGTTCATTAAATTCAGCTTCTTGTGGTGCGTAGTCGTTATCTATTGGAAGTGTTATCGCGTTTTCTAGATAGGTTTTGATCTCATGTTCATCAACATCACCAATAATGATGAGCCTTGCCGTTTCTGGTTTATAATAGGCTTGATGCATTGCTTTTAAGGCGTCTGCTGACATGTTATTGATGCTGTCTTTGGTTCCTAAAATATCTTCTTTTATCGGATGAGAATGAAACATGTGATTCAGTAAAGTTTGGTACTCTTGGTAATACGGATCATCTAGATGCATATTTAATTCTTCTTGGATGATATTTTTTTCTTTTGTGACACCTTCTTCTGTAAAAACAGGATAAAAGAACATGTCGACTAAGCGTTTGATATGGTCGTGTGTTGTTTTTGTTGCGTAAAATACATAGGTAGTTCTATCGTATTCTGTGAATGCATTTACCTGGGCTTCATCTTTTGCGAATAACCGTGAGATATCTTCGCCATCTTGTTCGAAAATTTTATGTTCTAAGAAATGGGCGATCCCTGGTTCTGTTTGAATGACGTTGCCTTGGTATTGATAACTGTGATGAATGCCGCCAAGTGGCGCTGTAATTGTTACATATGTTTTTGAGAACCCTGGTTTTTTAATAATCAAGGTATCTAAGCGATCGTGAAGTTTAAAGCTTACCATGGTTTCATTATACGCACTGTAGTGTTTAATGTTCATCGGTTTCACCGCCTAATATATAGGTATATGTTGGCTCAATGGTTGTCGCAAGCGCGACAATATCAGCTTTAGTTACGGTATCAATCTCATCTAAAATACGGGCTTCTTTAAACGGGATATCAAACAGTGAACTTCTTAAGGCTTTTAGTGATAAGTTCCCCATTGAGTCATAGCCTTGTTTAATGGCGCTTTTAAGGTGCGCTTTAGCAAGATTAAGGTCGTCATCAGTAAATGCGCCTTGTTTCATCTTATCTAAACAAGCAAGAACAGTGCGTTCACCTTGAGCTACATTTTGATCAGCCATACCACTAAAGACACTGATGAGTCCTGTGAACGGTGAATAGCTAGAATATATATAATACGCTAAGCTTTGTGTCTCTCTTACATCTTTAAACAACAAGCTGTCTGTGCCTTCACCAAATAAAGTATTAAATACAAGGACGGTAAAGTATGTCTTATCACGGAAATATATACCCGTTTTAAGCGTCATAAAAAGGCGCGCTTGTGAAACATCATGGGTTTCTTTTAACGCTGGCTTTTGAGTGAAATCATGACGATAAATCATCTCTGGTGTATCTGCTTTAGAGGTGATTGGGAGATGGCTTTTAAGCGTTTCATGAACCATGTCTTTTGTAATATCACCAGCTACAGTAATAACGACTGTATTGGCTTCCATCATCGCACTGTAACTTTTTTGAATATCATCTAGCGTGACCTTGTCAATACGCGTTTCATCACCTAGTGCATTCATATTATACGGGTAGTCTGATAATAGGGTTTCATAATACCGTTTTCTAGCATAGCGCGTTTTATTTGTATATTCCGCTTTAAAATAATCTTTTAAAAAGGTTTTTTCTTCTTCGAGAACGTGTTTATCGAATAAAGGATTATAAAGCGCTGTTTTTATAAAATCTAGTGCTTGGTCAAACAGGTTTTCTTCGGTGAATGCATCATCAATGGTGATGAAGGTTAAGCGGTTCACGTGCTGGGTGCCGATTTTTAACGATTGCACATCAAAAATCGCATCATATAATGATTCTAAGTACTGATTTTGTGACCGTCTTGTAGGATATTTTTGATTTTTTGCGCCCAGCATTTGAAACATTAAACTGCGGGCTGTGATGTTTGGGTCTTGTAAATCAGTTAGAAAATAGATGGTGATGATGCGTTTTTTAAATTGGGTGGTTGTGATGTAATGGTAGTACGTATGGTTATCTTGTAGTGTGGTTAATTTCATAGGACCTCCAAAAAAAAGTGCCTAAGCACTTTTTTGTATTATTCAGCGACTGAAAGCGCAATTTCCATCATTTTAGTAAACGCGTTTTGGCGTTCTTCTGGGGTTGTTGCTTCACTTGTAACAAGTGAATCAGAGACAGTCAGTAAACACGCAGCGTTTTTTCCGGTGACTTTCGCGTTATGGAATAGTGCAAAAGATTCCATTTCAACGGCGATGGCACCATGTTCTTTATAGATGGTTTTGTAGTCATCAAAGTTTTCACGGTAAAAGACATCGCTTGAATGAATGACCCCTTTTGTGATTGGGATATTCAATGCTTTTGCATTGGTTTGTAGGGTTTCATTTAAGGATTTACTTGGGTACGTATAAGCTTGTGTATATGACCCTGATTGTACACGGGCATAACTTGATTCACTCCATGCACTTTCTGCAAGCAAGACATCATAGAGGTTTAAATCAGGACTATATGCCCCACACGATCCAATACGGATAATGTTTTCAACATCAAAAAATTTAAATAACTCGTATGAATAAATACCGATACTTGGCATCCCCATACCGCTGCCCATGACACTGATTTTTTTACCTTTATACGTCCCTGTATACCCAAACATGTTTCTTACTTGGTTAAAACGGGTGACGTTTTCTAAATACGTTTCAGCGATAAATTTTGCGCGGAGTGGATCACCAGGCATTAATACCGTTTTAGCGATATCTCCTTTGTTTGCTTCAATATGTGGTGTACTCATACATATTCCTCCTTAATAATCTTCATTGCTGGTTTCGCCTTTCATGAGCGAAACACCAGAACTTGCGCCGATGCGGGTTGCACCAGCATCTATCATTTGATCAAAGTCTTCACGGGTTTTAATACCACCGCTGGCTTTAACCCCTTTACCATTAGCAACATCTGCCATGATTTTAACAGCGTTCACAGTTGCCCCACCAGAACCGAATCCAGTACTGGTTTTAACAAAGTCAGCGCCTGCTTCAAAAGCAGCTTCGCTCGCTTTTTTAATCTCATCATCGGTTAAATAGCATGTTTCTAAGATAACTTTTAAGGTGTTGCTTCCGCAGGTATCTTTGATGGTTTTGATTTCTTCACGCGCTTCATCATAACGTCCTGCTTTAATCCACCCAATGTTGATAACCATGTCAATTTCATCGGCACCATTTTTTAGGGCGTCTTCGGTTTCAAAAACTTTTGTTTTGGTTGTTGATGCACCAAGTGGGAATCCAATAACAGTACATACTAAGACATCAGAGCGTTTTAAGCTTTCAGCCGCGTATTCAACCCATGTTGGGTTAACACATACACTTTTGAAATCATACGTTAACGCTTCTTCTAAGAGTGAATCAATGTCTTCTTTAGTACCAAATGCTTTTAGATACGTATGGTCAATATACTTGTTCATTTTCATAATAAGCCTCCTAATAATAACTAGATATCGTTTTAATAACGGTCCGATGGCTAAAATAAAGATAATCGTCCCGTATGTTAAACTTCCAAAGTTGTTGTTGACAATTAAAGTTAGCATAACCGCAATCATCAAAGCGGTAAAATCCATAAGGATTCTAAAGACAGCCATGTTGCTGACTTTAAAGAGTTTCATCAGCGCCAGCATGAGTTCATCAAAAACCCCAGCAGGGTATGTTGATATCACGAGTAACGCCCCACCAAGTGGCATCGTGAAGATGGCAAAGAGAAATAGTAATCCGCGGATAAAGGTGTTCTCTGGATAAAAATCCGCAAAAACAATTAAATCAAAAAAATCAATTAACGCCCCAACAAAAATAATCGGAATAATCATTAAAATATATTTAAGGCGTTTTTGGATGGCGATGACAATGGCAGTTGCAGTCCCTGCAACAACAATCGTGGCCATGCCGATGGTGATGGGTGTGGTTTGATTGATGGCCACATGGAGTGTATCCCACGGACTGGTTCCGAACTCGCTTCTTATAACAAGCGGAACGGCTATACCAATCATCAAGCACCCAAGAATATAAAGAAACGTATGCATTTTAGTAATCTCTACTGTGTTCATTGCTGCGCTCCTTTATCTCCTATTTAATGGTATCTATTGTACTTTATTTAAAGCAAATTTGCAACGAATTACCCTTTTAGAACTGATTGGCATCGGTCGCATAGTTCTTCTTCGTTTAGTTCTCTAATATGCCAGCAGCGTGCACATGTTTCGCCCTGTGCTTTAGTTACATCGATTGATAGACCATCAAATGTGTACTCGCCTTGACCTTCTTTAACCTCGACTCTACTAACAATAAACAGTTTATCAAGGGGTGATACAGCATCTAAGAGGGTTTTGGTTTCTGCATCAGGATAAAGCGTTAGGTGTGCTTCTAAACTTTTTCCGATCACTTTTTTATTACGTGCTTCTTCTAATGCTTTTAAAACATGGTCACGTAATTTCATAAACCGTTTGTATGTATCTAATAAATCATTATTTTTTGGATATGCGGGTTCTGGCATATTTTCTAAATACACACTGTCATACGCTGTTTCATGCAAGTATTCATACGCTTCATCCATCGTATGCGGAATGATTGGTGTTAACATCGGCAGTAATGCTTTAATGGTTTTATAGATGACAGTTTGCGCGCCTAAGCGTTTTGGATCATGGGCGTTTTCAATGTATAAAATGTCTTTTGTATAATCAAGATAAAAGGCACTGAGTTCACGGGTAATAAAGTTATTTACAAGCCGTGTAACGTCATCATAACGGTATTCATTATAAGCTTTATTAACAGAAGCAATAAGTTCATCAAGTTTTAATAACATAAACTGATCCGTATCGGTCATTGTGTTAAATTCCACCATATGTTTGGTTTCAAAATCATTGACTGCGCCTAACATAAAACGGATTGTGTTTCTAATTTTACGGTATGTTTCACTGACTTGTTTCATCATCTTATCACTGATACGCACATCTGCTTTATAATCGACACTCGCAACCCAAAGACGTAAAATATCTGCGCCTAATTGGTTCATAACTTTGAGTGGATCAACGACATTACCAATCGATTTACTCATTTTACGGCCCTTACCATCTAATACAAATCCGTGCGTTAAGACCGCTTTATATGGTGCTTCGCCTTTATACGCAATACCTGTTGATAAGCTTGAGTTAAACCATCCGCGGTATTGGTCTGAGCCTTCTAAGTATAAGTCAGCTGGATAACCCATGCCAAAGTCTTGCATTCCACCTTGATGTGAGGTTCCTGAATCAAACCAAACATCTAAGATGTCTGTTTCTTTTCTAAAGTTTCCATTCGGACTATGGGTTTTATCTTCAAATCCATCAGGAAGCAAGTCTTTAGCTTCCCATGTAAACCAAATATTGGTTCCGTGTTCGCTAACTAAGTTCGCGACATGATTAATAATACTACTATCTAATATTGGTGTATTGTCTTCATGATAGAATACAGGAATTGGCACACCCCATGCACGTTGGCGGCTGATGCACCATGCATCTCTATCTTTGATCATATTGGTCATGCGAAGTTCACCCCATGTTGGGTGCCAATCGATATTAGCAACAGCATCTAACATTTGGGCTTTAAGTGTTTCGATTGAGGCAAACCATTGGTCGGTTGCTCTAAAGATAACTGGCTTTTTCGTGCGCCAGTCATGCGGATAACTGTGTTTAATAAACTTAAGTTTAAGTAAACTGCCAGTTGCTTCTAAATCTTCGACAACCGCTTTATTACAATCATCAATAAACAATCCTTCATATTTGCCTGCTTCATGTGTCATCACGCCTTTTGCATCAACTGGGCAAAGCACTTCTAAATCATTGGCTTGGCCGATGATATAGTCATCTTCCCCGTGTCCTGGTGCGATATGTACAAGGCCTGTTCCTGATTCAATAGTGACGTGATGGCCACTTAAAACAGGGCTTATGCGGTCATACAGTGCATGTTTATAAGTAAGTCCTAGTAAGTCGCTTCCTAAGACCGTTTGTTTGATGTTAACATCAGTAAACTCTAACGTTTCTTTCAACGTAGAAAGTAACGCTTTTGCTACTAAATAGGTTACCCCATCTACCTCAATAAAGACGTATTCTAAGCCTTCATTTACAGCCACTGCTAAGTTAGCAGGTAATGTCCACGGGGTGGTGGTCCAAATTAAGAACTTGAATGGTCCAAAGTCACCAGTATCAACAGCGTCAAAGGCAAAATAAATCGATGGTGATTTTTTCTCATGGTACTCGATTTCTGCTTCTGCAAGTGCGGTTTCACTAGATGGTGACCAAAATACCGGTTTTAAGCCTTTAAAAATAAGGTTTTGTTCAACCATTGAGGCGAATACTTTTAATTGGCTTGCTTCGTATTTTTTATCAAGTGTAACGTATGGAGTTTCCCATTCGCCTAAAATACCTAAACGTTTAAATTGGTCGCGTTGGCGATCAACTTGTTCTAGCGCGTAGGTTTCACATTGTTCTCTAAATTCCGCAACGGTCAGTTTTTTACGATCAACTTTTTTCTTTTTAACCAGTGCAGATTCAATCGGTAATCCGTGAGTATCCCACCCTGGTACATACCGGGTATAAAACCCGCGCATGCTTTTATCGCGTACAATAATGTCTTTTAAGACTTTATTTAATGCATGTCCAATGTGGATGTCGCCATTCGCATATGGCGGGCCATCAGGTAAAATAAACGGGGTGTTGTTTTCGTTTTTCTTTAACCGTGCTTGGTATAAATCTTTTTCACGCCAAGCATCTTGTCGTTTAGGTTCATTATTGCCTAGATTTCCGCGCATAGGGAAATCAGTTTTTGGCATGTGTAAGGTATCTTTATAATCTTTCATATAATCACTACTCCTTTAAAATAAAAAAATCCGCCCTATAAAAGGGCGAATATAACAATCCGCGGTGCCACCTTCATTCTAGCTTACGCTAGCACTACTCTTTAACGCAGAGGTACGAACTTGCTTACATATCAGCAAATTATCTCGACGGTGATACCTTTATATATAGTTAGCCAAGGTCTCAGCATCTCCTTGGTCTCTGTCTCTAACTAGATAAAAAGACGTGTCCGTTTTGTCGATTTATAGGGTTATTATACCAAAAAATATTGGCTTTGCAAGGCATACATGTTAATAGACGCGATTTTCGTCTAAATAAAACATGGTATTCATTGGTTTTCGGCTAAATTCTTTAACATCATCAGCATCTAAAAATCCATTTTTCGTTAGCATATATAAAATCGATGTTTTTAAAAACTCATTCTCTTCATCATCACCAATAAACGATTTTACTTTCTCAATCGTAATGGTGTCTTCATCAATAACTAAGTGTTTAATTTGTGTCATCATGTAATAGATTGAATACGGGTTATTTTTTACGTGATCGATGGTTTCTTGTTTTAACGAATCTAAGATTTCAGTAATTTTATTGTAGTTTTCTAAAAACGCATTTTCATCATATTCAAACATTGTTAGTAAGGCTTCAATCATGCCTCGTGAAAACCGCACAGATTCATGTTTATCTAAGTCTTGGTCGAATGTATCGACAAAGACTTTGTGGTATTTTTTTGCGGATTCAAAATCCCCAGAAAAAATATAGGCCATAATCAGGTTCTGTAATTTGATCCCTTCAAAATCTGTGCCTTTTTTTATGCCTTTATACAGTTTTGATACGGCTTCTAAATACCCTTTAGCATCTCCATAAGCAAATAGCCGTTGATGGATGTTTCTATACCCCATCGTCGCAACATATTTCATATATTTCGCAAGCAAATACACATAAAGAAACGTTATGGCAAAAATCCATAGTGGGTTAAGTTGTACTTCAACGGTCAAAATAAAGACCACAATAAATAATCCAATAAGTCCTAAAATTCCAGCAATACGGTTTGTTTTAAAATCAAAAATCATAATATCATCCTATCTTATAAAGATTGTATAAATTCCCAAAA
>CAZXSS010000039.1:0-11767 GCA_964643385.1 uncultured Candidatus Izemoplasmatales bacterium | reverse complement strand
TATGATGACACTGAGTATGGTCCGATGATTACCGAGATCGAGTCCATTAGTGCAACAGAAGACTACTACATAGGATTTTATAAAAACGATGAATTTGCGCAAGAAGGCGTGAATACTATTGGCTTTGAAGACGGAGATACTTTCACTTTCAAACGCGAAGAGATCTTAGAGTATGTTACTTTTGAAATTGTTGGGTCCGAGGTTGAAACAGTGTATGCACCAATCAATAACCATGACGATTTACTAAGTGTATTAGAAAGTGTTATCGATGTCGATTATGTTGATACTGAATACGGGTCCCAGTTAACTACTGTAGGTGATTTGACGACAAGCGAAGGGAATTACATTCATATTGATAAAAATGGTGAGGCAGCCTCAGAAGGTCTTGGTTCAATAGAATATGCTGAGGGTGATGTATTCACATTCTCACTCGTATGGTGGGATATGTCAGCGTACATGTTAGATACGTTCACCTTATTTGAGACAAATTATATTGATGGCTATATTGATGATCATAATTACTATGTTTTATCAGCCCTCAATGTATTAAATACGATTGACCAATATACGATTGATGCACCAACCTATGATGATAAAGCGGAGGCATCAAGCCAGATTAAATATATTTTAGCAGCACAAGCATTATCACTAGATACTACAACCGCAGAAGCTAATTTATTAGAAGATGCGACAATCGAACATTTATATTCAGGATCATTAATGAGTCTTGTATTAGATGATGAGAGTTTCCAAACAACCTATCTTACCGTTGTTGATGAGACCGATTTAACATCATTAGATTTAGACACGCTTAGTTTAGTTTTACTTGCATTGAATAAGCTTGGCAATGATACCTATACGGAAACAATCATTGATACCATTACCGCAAATCTATACACCAGTTCATATGGAAACAACGCCGCAACGATGGCACATGTGATTATCGCATTGATTAGTTCTGGTATTGATCCTAGTGATGAGACGTTTAACTATGGAGATGAGTCACTAGTTAGTTACTTTATGACTTATCATGCTGGTGACGGTAGTTTTTATTATCAATTAGACAGTGAGTCACCAGACATGGTATTTACAACACCACAAGCGCAACTTGCAGTAGCTATGTACTATCAATTTTTAGAAACAAGCAATTCCGTTCATCCATTTATCTACGAATAGAGGGTTAGTATGAAGAAAATCATCATTACGTTAAGTGTTATTATTGCCATGACTTTGGTCTATTTTTTCGTGTCGTCTTATACGCCTTATGATGCGGGCGACCCTGAAGGTCATATGACCATTATAGTGATTAATAGACATGGTGATACCGTGATTAATGATACTTATGCGTTTTACGATGATGATACACTCTATGATATTTTAGATAGTAATTATAATGTTGAAAGTAAATCTATGGAACTTACCATATGGAATGAAAACACCCTCTCTTTTAATCAAGTGTCTTCACGTATCATACTAAGTATTGGGGACGTCGAAACGGATTTCGAGACAGCATACTTAAAAATATCAATTAAAAGACCCGTTTCTGATGCCCCTAATACGTATGACACAGAAGTTGCTAAAACCGGTGTTGATGGCTTGCCACTTTATAATGATGCAACGTATATTTTTGAATACGAACAGATTTCTATTGGTGGTGATGCATCATGAAGCTAAGGCGATTAATTATAATGGCGATGAGTATTACCATTTTATTGGTTCAAGAGATGTTGCTTATGGTCATTCCCAATGTTCAATTTACAACACTGCTCATCGTTTTATACGCCAGTTTGTTTACACTTAAAGAAAACATTATTATGATATTTATTTATGTCTTTATCGACAGTTTATATATGGGTGCACTCAATCCTTTATATATGACGCCCATGGTGATTGGCTGGAGTTTAATTCCCATTGCTTATCACACCGTATTGAAAAAAACCACAAGCGAAGTGAAACTCGCCATCTTTGGGCTCATCTTTGGATTTCTTTATGGCTGGACATTTATTCCATTTCGAATGATAGAACTTGGTATCGATGAGTTTTGGCCATATCTTATTCTCGATTTACCGTTCGAAATGATTATGGCTGTTGCGAATTTTGTGACAATTCTTTGGTTATTTAAACCATTACATAAAACGTTGGTTACAGAATTTAAGCAAATGGATTTATCACCATCAGTTAACAACAAAAAATCACCATAAGATTAAATAAAAACACTTGCACATTAAGTGTTTTTTTGATATACTACTAAATGCCGTAAAATACACACACAAGAGGAGCGTATTTTTCATGAGCTAGAAGGTTTCTAGTGAAAATGCGTGATGACGTTTGTGGAGGGTAGATCAAAAAAAATAATAGGAGGAATTGAATTATGGCAGTTATTACAATGAAACAATTGTTAGAATCTGGTGTACATTTCGGACACCAAACCCGTCGTTGGGATCCAAAAATGGATAAGTACATTTACACATCTCGTAACGGCATTCACATTATTGATTTACAACAAACCGTAGGATTTATCGAAGATGCCTACAGCAAATTTTTAGAAATCTCAAAAGATGGTGGAAAAGTATTATTTGTTGGTACGAAAAAACAAGCCGCTGATGTTATTGAAGAACAAGCAAAAAGAGCTGATCAATACTATGTATCAAAACGTTGGTTAGGGGGAACCTTAACAAACTTTAAAACCATCCGTAAAAGTATCCGTCGTTTACACCAAATCGACAAAATGTCTGAGGATGGAACCTTTGATCGCTTACCAAAAAAAGAAGTTGTTGGATTACGTAAAGAATTAGCACGCTTAGAAGCATTCTTAGGCGGAATCAAGGACATGAGAACATTACCAGATGCAATTTTCGTAGTTGATCCTCGTAAAGAAATCAACGCTATTTTAGAGGCTAGAAAATTAAATATTCCAGTATTTGGTATGGTTGATACAAACTGTGATCCAGATTTAATCGATCACGTTATTCCAGCGAACGATGATGCAATTCGTTCAATTAAAGTTATTGTTACTACCATGGCTAACGCACTTGTTGAAGGTACTGGCGGTTCAATGGAAAAAATTGTAACGAAAAAACCAGAACAACGTAGAAGTGACTCGTATAACAAACCAGCACCTAGAAGAACCCCAAGACCTACACAAGAATCAAAACCAGCACCAAAGCCTGAAACTACTAAACCAGCACCAAAACCAGAAGCAAAAAAACCAGCACCAAAGCCAGAAGCAAAAAAACCAGCAGCGAAAAAACCTGAACCCAAACAAGCTGAATCAAAAAAAGAAACGAAAGCTTCTTTAAATGATCATACTGTTGCTGAATTAAGAGACATGGCTAAAGAAAAAGGATTAACTGGTTACTCAAAACTTAGAAAAGCTGAACTTATTGAAGCTTTATTAAAATAAAGGGAGGGCTTTTTAGCCCTCTTTTTCAAAAAAAATACGAAGTCATTTAAACTTAGGTTTAAAATATGATAAAATATTGACGAATAGATGGAGGTAATATTAATGGCAGTTACAGCACAAATGGTAAAAAAATTACGCGAAAAAACAGGTGCAGGTATGCTTGATTGTAAAAAAGCGCTTGTTGAAACAAATGGTGATATAGACAAAGCAATCGATTATTTACGTGAAAAGGGGATTGCGAAAGCAGCGAAAAAAGCTGATCGCATTGCCGCTGAAGGGTTATGTAATGTTGTTATTAAAGACAACAAAGCAGTGCTTTATGAGTTAAACTCAGAAACAGATTTCGTTGCTAAAAATAACGAATTCCTTACATTAATTGATCTTATTGGAAACGCAATTATTACATCAGATGCAACCAACTTGGATACAGCATTAGATATTGACGTAGAGGGAAAACCATTAAAAGACGTTATTATTGATGCTACTGCAAAAATCGGTGAAAAATTATCTTTACGCCGTGTATTTGTTGTTGAAAAAGAAGACAGTATGCACTTTGGTGGATACTCACATATGGGTGGAAGAATCGTTTCGCTTGCTGTCTTAGAAGGCGGAACTGAAAATGTTGCGAAAGATGTAGCTATGCATGTTGCCGCAATCAACCCACGTTATCTTGATCAATCACAAATTAGTGAAGATGTTATTGAGCATGAACGTAATGTATTGAGAAATGAAGCACTAAACGAAGGAAAACCAGAGAAAATCGTTGATAAAATGGTCGAAGGACGATTAAATAAGTTCTTAAAAGAAATTTGTTTAGTTAATCAACCATTTGTTAAAAACCCAGATTTAACTGTAGAACAATATGTTAAGGATGTAAAAGCATCTGTTGTTTCTTTTGTCCGTTTAGAAGTTGGAGAAGGTATTGAAAAGCGCCAAGAAAACTTTGCAAGCGAAGTTAAATCACAAATGAACAAATAATGACTGACCGATTTTAGGACACTTTTTTGTGTCCTAATTTTGTAGATAGGGGAGGCAACCATGAGTAAAAAACGCTTAATAATTAAACTTAGTGGAGAAGCGCTGAGTGGTTCTAAAGAAAAAGCAATCGACCCACTTCGAGTAAAAGAGATTGCGTTAGAAATTAAAGAAGCCTATGATTTGGGATTGTTCGAAATTGGTATCATTGTTGGTGGTGGCAATATTTGGCGCGGTATTACCGCAAGTGAAATGGGTATGGAGCGTAGTAGTGCTGATTATATGGGTATGATTGCAACTATTATTAATGCACTAGCACTTCAAAACGCCCTCGAATCACTCGGTGTTGAAACGCGTGCAATGACGAGTTTAAATATTCCACAAGTTGCAGAACCATACATTAGACGCAAAGCCATTAGCAATTTAGAAAAAGGGATGATTGTCATTTTTGGTGGCGGAACCGGGAACCCTTACTTCAGTACTGATACAACAAGCGCATTACGTGCAGCAGAAATTGGTGCAAAAACAATTTTAATGGCAAAAAATGGGACTGATGGTGTCTATGATAAAGATCCTAGAGTCCATGATGATGCTAAACGTTTAACCGAGTTGACTCATCACGAGGTCCTAGAAAACGGACTACAAGTTATGGATTCAACTGCAGCTGCTTTATGTAAAGACAATAACATTGAAATTGTAGTCTTTGACATGAACATTAAAGGCAATATCAAACGCGCCGCACTCGGCGAAAAAATAGGAACTGTTATTAAATAAGGAGGCCAATCTTATGAGTATTGACGATGTTTTATTAGAAACAGAAGAACACATGATTAAAACCCTTGATGTCTTACATCACGATTTTTCCAAAGTTCGTACAGGACGAGCGAATCCATCAATGCTAGAAGGCGTTAAAGTTGACTACTACGGGGTACCAACACCAATTTCTCAAGTCGGAAACATCGCGGTCCCAGAACCTAGTCAATTGGTTGTAAAACCATATGATAAAAATATGGTTAAAGAAGTTGAAAAAGCGATTTTAGCCGCAAACTTAGGGGTCACCCCATCTAACGAAGGGGATTTATTACGAATCACGATTCCTAAATTAACCGAAGATACAAGAAAGAAACTTGTTAAAGACGTTAAAAAATTGGCTGAAAATGCCAAAGTTGCTGTTCGTAATATTAGACGTGACGCCAACGATAAAATCAAAAAGCTTGAAAAAGCAAGTAAGATTTCTGAAGACGAATCAACTATGTATCAAGATGATGTCCAAGAACTAACCGATACATACGTTAAAAAAATTGATGATGCACTCGCATTAAAAGAAAAAGATTTACTCGCAATATAAACCACCGCACTTGGTGGTTTTTTCTTTAGGTTTATGGTGTTTTAGTGTATAATAATGTTTGCATAGAAAATCGAGGTGACACAATGAAAACAATAGATAAAATTAAACAAAAACCACTACCTAAACACGTTGCTGTTATTCTTGATGGAAACGGACGTTGGGCAAAGAAACGTGGACTTAGTAGAAGTGATGGACATAAACATGGTGCACTAAATCTAAGACGTATTAGTTTGTTGTCTGAAAAACTAGGTATTGACGTTTTAAGTGTCTATGCATTTAGTACGGAAAATTGGAAAAGACCAAAAAAAGAAGTCGATTATTTGATGCAACTGCCTAAGGTTTTTGAAGAAGAATTCAAAGATGACTTTGAGAAATACCATATTCGTGTTGTCTTTAGCGGTCGTCGTGATAGATTAAGTGCGGACAATATAGCCTTGTTAGAACGCGTTGAAAAAGAAAGTGAAAACCGTAATGGATTAATCCTAAACATTTGTTTAGATTATGGATCACAACATGAACTCGTAGAGGCAACAAAAGCCATTGCAGATAAAGTTAAAAAAGGCGCATTAACTATTGATTCTATTGATAAAGATGTGATTGAATCACATCTTTATACTAAAGATTTGCCACCGGTTGATTATCTAATTCGTACAAGTGGTGAAATAAGATTGAGTAATTTTTTACTTTGGCAAGTCGCATATGCAGAATTTTACTTTACGAAAACGCCATGGCCTGCATTTAAAGAACGACAGTTTTTAAAAGCAATTAAAAAGTATCAAAACCGCAGTAGGCGATTTGGTGGATTGAAGGGGTGAGAAAATGAAACAACGATTAATTACAGGTATTATATTGGCAATCATTTTGATTCCTTTATTGTTTGTAGCTAATATTATATTTTATGGATTTATGGCCTTTTTGGTTCTCCTCGCTAGTTTTGAAATGTATCATATGATTATGCATGAAAAAGCGCAAAGCGAACGATTTATACTAATGGTGAGTTTGCCATTATTAACATTTATTTTATATGGCATTTTACTAAGTGTCTTTTTAGAATTGTTAACTGGATATATGTTAATACTGTTTGCGTTTTTCATACTTGTATTTCATTCAATTATGTTCATATTTGATAAACGCTATACTATGACTGAATACGGGAAAATGCTACTGAGCACATGGTATGTAGCTGGTACATTTGCAGCGATAAGTATGGTACGAAGTGTTGGACTTGATGTTCTTCTTTATATGCTTATACTCGCAATGTTTACTGATGTATTTGCATATTTTTCGGGTATTACCTTTGGAAAACATAAATTAGCTGAAGATATTAGTCCTAAAAAAACCATTGAGGGGGCAATTGGTGGTACAGTTGTTGCCGTTACTGTTGCTACTATTTATGCAAGTCTTATTGGGCTTTATTTATTTAATCATCTTATTATAATTATTATTGCCAGCGTTTTTGTATCATTTATTGCACAACTCGGCGATCTTATGGCATCAAAGATGAAACGTGAACACCACATTAAAGATTTCTCTAACTTGTTACCGGGTCATGGCGGGATTTTAGACCGCTTTGATTCTAGTTTATTCGCATCACTGGCATTAATGATTGTTATTATTATTATCGAGGTGCTGTAAATGAAAAAGATTCTTTTACTCGGTGCAACAGGGAGTATCGGAACACAGACACTGGACCTTATAAGAGAATATCCTGATGCATTCAGATTGGTTGGAATAACTGCCAATCATTCTGTTGATGCAATTAAAACAATAGTTGAAGATTTTAATTGCGATACTGTGATGCTCCATGCCAGTCATAAGGATACGCTCATTAAAGACTACCCAAATATAACTTTTTATGATACTACCCAATTTGACTGTTTGATTAAGTCCCTAGATGAGGATGTAGTAATTGTGAATGCACTTGTTGGCAGTGTAGGGCTGCGTCCAACATTGATGGCTTTAGAACATAATCATGATGTATTGCTCGCAAATAAAGAAACACTTGTTGTTGGTGGCGAATTGATTAAAGCTGCCCTTAAAACATCACAAGGACGGCTTATTCCTGTAGATAGTGAACATAGTGGTATTGCACAATGCTTAAAAGGTAGTCGTATAGATGATGTAGATAAAATTGTTATTACAGCAAGTGGTGGTAGCTTTAGACATCTCAGTAAAGATGCTCTAGAACAAGTTACAGTGCAGGATGCCTTAAAGCATCCAAACTGGTCTATGGGACAAAAGATTACCATCGATTCTGCAACAATGATGAATAAAGTGTTTGAAGTTATTGAAGCGCACTATCTATTTGGGTTACCCTATGATAAAATAGATGCTGTTTTACATGAAGAAAGTGTTGTTCATGGTATGGTACATTTTAAAGATGGAAATGTATTAATGCATACGGGTCCAGCCGACATGCATATCCCTATTGTTAGTGCATTAGGATTTCCTGAACGTATTGCTTATAGAACTATATTTGATATTACGAAATTTTCTGCATTACATTTTAAGCCAATGGACTTTGAACGGTATAGTCTATTTGATTTAGGGATAGCAGTTGCCCGGAAGAAAGGGTTACATATGGTTGTCTTAAATGCGGCTAATGAAGCTGCAGTCGAGCTCTTTTTAAAAGAAAAAATAGCATTTTTAGATATTGAAAAAATTATTGTTGATTGTTTGCATACCTTTGAGAACAAGGGTAAGATAGAGCTTGATACAATATTAACTTTAGATCAAGACGTAAAAAACTACGTTAAAAAGACTTATTTGGATGGTGAATAACAATGTTTTTATTATACATATTAGGATTTGTATTTATGTTGGGTCTAGTGATTTTAATTCACGAGGCTGGACATTTTATTATGGCTAAACGCGCTGGGATCTTATGCCATGAGTTTGCGATTGGTATGGGACCGATATTATACAGTAAGAAAAAAGGAGAAACTTTATATAGCATTAGAGCAATCCCGATCGGTGGGTTTGTATCAATGGCTGGAGAAGAAATCAGTGATGAGTTGGTTAAAGTTGGCGATACGGTTCGCGTCATGTTTGATGAACAAAATCCTGATTTAATTTCGCATATTATTATCAATGAAGATGACCCGAAATATCAAGATGCATTGCTTCTTAATGTTGATGCGATTGATTTAAAAGGGAAAAATGAGAAACCATTATATATTAATACATATGAAGTTAAACGTAATGCGTATTATGTTATGAAAGATAAAGTGCTACAAATTGCGCCTTATGAACGTAGTTTTGAATCAAAAACGTTGTTACAACGATTTTCAACGATTTTTGCAGGTCCGTTTATGAATTTTATTTTGGCTTTCGTTTTATTTGTAAGTATCGCTTTTATAGTAGGATTACCACAAACTGATAGTACTGAGATTGAGTCGGTTGGTGGACAAGCTGAAGATGCAGGTGTTCAATCTGGCGATGAACTGATAAGTATTGATGGGAACACGGTATTTACATGGGATGATATTGCTATTCAAATGCAAGAACAAGCAGGAGAAAATAATATTCCATTTACTTTTATGCGCGATGATGAAAATATTATCATTGACATCACACCACGGATACAGTTTTATAATGCTGGATTTAGTTCAAATCCAGATATAACTGACCGTGTAGTTATTGACAGTGTCGGTGAAGGTTCACCAGCAGACTCAGCAGTTCTTATTGATGGTAGTAGTGACAGTACGTTACTCGCTGGTGATGAGATTACAGGTATTGGATATAACGATACACAAATGCGTTCGGTATCGACATGGCGTGACGTTGTCGATTTTATGAATGAAAATAAAGAAGGATTAGATATGGTCATACAAGTGGTTCGTGATGGCGATACCCTTGTTTATGAAATTGGACCGTTTAGCCATGAGTTTTTAGATGGACAAGGCGTTAGAGCCATTAATCCTCAAATCGGGATTGGGCCAGCTTATGACCGTGAATTCTTTGGAAGTTTTGGGTATGGTCTTAGCGAAGTGGGTTCAACAATGGGTATGATTTTTAGTACATTAAAAGCGTTGTTTGCCGAAAGCCGTGTTGGGGTTGGTGATTTGGCTGGTCCTGTTGGTATTTATTCAATTACATCATCAGTCATTGATTTAGGATTACTCGCGTTTATTAGTTGGATGGCAATCTTGAGTGTTAATCTAGGAATTATTAACTTATTGCCTATTCCAGCACTTGATGGTGGACGCATAGTATTCTTAGGTTATGAAGGAATCTTTAGAAAGCCCGTCAACAAAAAAGTTGAAAATACATTACATTTTGTTATGTTTATGCTACTAATTGGACTATTTATTTTTATCACATTTAATGATATATTAAGACTATTCAATATAAGATAGGTGATTTTATGAGACAGAAAGCATTCTTTGTACCAACATTAAAAGATGCTCCAAAAGACGCAGAAGTTAAAAGCCATAAACTGATGGCACGCGCTGGCCTTATTAAACAAAGTGCATCTGGTGTGTATACTTACTTACCGTTAGCCCAACGGGTGCTTAGAAAAATTGAAACGATTATTCGTGAGTCATTGGATAAACGCGGATGTAGTGAAATGTTGATGCCAGCGTTACAATCACGTGATTTATGGGAAGAATCAGGACGCTGGGGAGAATATGGTCCAGAATTAATGCGATTAAAAGACCGAAAAGACCGTGATTTTTGTCTTGGTCCAACCCACGAAGAAGTTGTTACCGCAACAGTGCGTGATTATATTGATTCGTATAAGAAACTGCCACTTGCACTTTATCAAATTCAAACGAAGTTTCGCGATGAAATGCGTCCGCGGTTTGGACTTATGCGCGGTAGAGAATTTATTATGAAAGATCTATATACATTCAGCACCTCAGAAGCGGACCTTAATATATGGTATAACGAGATTGCTGGCGCCTATACTGAAATTTTTAATAAAACAGGGTTAGAAACAAAAATAGTCTCGTCTGATGTTGGACAAATTGGTGGCGATCAAGCGGATGAATTCATGGTAATGAGTGAGGTTGGCGAAGATGCCATCACGTACTGTGATTCATGTGATTATGCAACAAATCAAGAATTAAGTGGTTTAAATGAAGGCGATGCATGTCCTAATTGTAAAGGCACTATTAAAATTGCCAAAGGGATTGAAGTTGGAAATATCTTTAAATTAGGAACGAAATATTCAAACGCGATGAACGCCACATTTACTGATCAAGACGGAAAACAAAAACCTGTTATCATGGGATGTTATGGTCTTGGTATTAGCCGAACACTCATGGCAATTGTAGAGCAACACAGTGATGACAATAGTCTACTTTGGCCAAAAAATGTAACGCCGTTTGATGTGCATATCATTCCTATTCAATATAAAAGGGATGATCACGTTCATAAAGTAGACACTATATATAAGGAACTAAGTGATGATTTTGATGTGTTATTAGATGATCGTCAAGAACGAGCTGGCGTTAAGTTTAAAGATGCGGATTTAATTGGCATCCCATACCGGATAATTATTGGAAAAGACTTTGAAAACGGAGAAGTAGAATTCGTTGATAGACGTAATGATTCACGTCGGCTGGTCTCAATTAACAACCTAAAATCAGTATTAGAAGAAGTATTGGCATAAAATACAAAAAAAAGAGCGTTATTGATTGACAAAAACGCCCTTTTTTTATACACTGTTTAATAGCGAGTGAATTTAGTCGCTCGTGACCAATCAATGAAGAAAGATTAATCTAAAAAAAGTCTTCAAAAGTGTTGACTTTAAAAGTGATATCTTATATACTCTTTATTGCGGGCCAAAACAATGGCCTGAAAACGTCTGAGATAATCCTTTGTATAAAGAATGTGTCTTGACTATAAATTACTATTTATATATAATAGTAGAGCACCATGAATTTGGTCTTTGAAAACTGAATAGAACAGAAATACTTTGAGTGAGTTTTAGGAAAAAAACAAACCAAAAAATTTAAGCTTCGAAAGAAGTTTACAATATTTTTATGGAGAGTTTGATCCTGGCTCAGGATGAACGCTGGCGGCATGCCTAATAC
>CAZXSS010000038.1:0-11826 GCA_964643385.1 uncultured Candidatus Izemoplasmatales bacterium | reverse complement strand
ATTAATAGGAGGTTTTTATGGCTGGATATCGTAAATTAAATAGAAGAAGCGATCAAAGAAAAGCAATGTTACGTGACTTAGTAACACATCTTATCATTCACGAACGCATTCAAACAACAGAAACTAAAGCCAAAGAATTAAGCCGCCTTGTAGACAAGATGATTACCCTCGGTAAGAAAAACACCGTTTCATCTCGTCGCCAAGCCGCTGAAACTGTACGCTTACTCGATACAGACGACAACAAAAACGCATTACAAAAGTTATTTGATGATTTAGCACCGCGTTTCAAAGACCGCAATGGTGGATATACAAGAATTATGAAGCTTGGCCCACGCCGTGGCGACGCTACAGAAATGGCAATCATTGAATTCGTAGAATAAAAACATGCGGGCATTTGCTCGCATTTTTTATTTCTCTAAACAGTCGCATTTAAGACTATCTTTTGATATAATGAAGAAGGTTTTACAAGGGGTGAACAGAATGAATATAATTGATATTAAAAATCTAACATTTGGCTATCAACGTAAGAATCCAGTTTTAAAAAATATTAACCTCTCTATCAAAAAAGGAGAGTGGATTACGATTTTGGGACATAATGGTAGCGGAAAAAGTACCTTATCTAAACTCATTATTGGGTTATTAAAAGCACAAGAAGGAACGATTACAATAGATAATCTAGAATTAAATGAGGATACTGTTCACGACGTTAGAAAAAAAATTGGCATTGTTTTTCAAAATCCTGATAATCAATTTGTTGGTGTCACCGTTCGAGATGACATCGCTTTTGGACTGGAAAATTTACAAGTCGAACGTGGTGATATGATCGAGCGTATCGAATCATATGCAAGAAAAGTAGATATGGCTAAATTTTTAAACAAAGAACCCCATGCTTTAAGCGGTGGACAAAAACAACGTGTGGCTATTGCTGGTATATTAGCAATGCATACGGATATTATAATATTTGATGAAGCAACATCAATGTTAGACCCTAAAGGACGCCGTATGATTTTAGATTATATGCAAACTTTAAATAATGAAGGCGTAACTATCATAACCATTACCCATGATATGAAAGAAGCAGTACATAGTGATCGTATTGTCGTATTAAAAGATGGCGAAATCATAAAAGTAGATAAGGCACAAGACGTATTAAAGGATCAAAAAACACTAGCACAATCAAATCTAGAGCTATTACTCCCTCTCCAAGTAATTGCTTACATGGAAAAACATGACCTGAAAAATGACACATTAAAGGATTATTTATGGCAATTAAGTTTAGACGCGTAGATTATCAATATCAAGGATTTGATAATAAAGGGTATTTGGCTTTATCGAATATCAATGTTTCAATTGATTCAGAGGGAGAGTTTATTACGCTTATTGGAGAGACAGGATCAGGTAAAACTACGTTAGCACAACATATGAACGCATTGCTTGTGCCCACAAGTGGAGATGTCTCAATATTTGGGTTAAAAGTTAATAAAGAAACTAAGAAAAAGAAAAAAGTCAAACTCAATCCAATTAGAAAAAGAGTGGGATTAGTTTTTCAGTTTCCAGAGTATCAATTATTTGAAGAAACCGTACAAAAAGATATTATATTTGGACCTAAAAATTTTGGTGTAGATGAAAAAACGGCAATTAAACGTGCCAAAGAAGTTATTAAAATCGTTGGACTTGATGAATCATACTTAGACCGTAGTCCTTTTAACCTTAGTGGTGGCGAGAAAAAACGCGTAAGTATCGCAGGAATTTTAGCAATGGAACCAGATATTCTTATTTTAGATGAACCAACTAGTGGACTTGATCCTTTAGGAAGAGATGCTTTATTAGAGGTATTTTATAATATTCATACAACACTCAATAAAACGATTATTATTATTACTCATGATATGAATACCGTTTATGAATACGCGAAACGGGTACTTGTTATGCGTGATAGTTATTTAGTTTATGACGGTGATGCGGTTGATCTTTTTTCGTCACAAAATATTGAAAATTGGAATCTTGATAAACCAGACCTATTAACACTAATAGATCGCCTTAAGGAAGATCAAGGGATTACCTTAAAAAGTCAGCCAAGAACTAAAGCTGAATTTTTTAGCGCATTAAGCGAGGTGTTATCATGAATAATATAGTTATCGGACGATATATACCGGGTAAAAGTTTTCTTTACAAGATGGATCCACGTACAAAAATCATTACTCTCGTAATTTTAATGGTTGCCGTTTTCATGATTGACCGGTTTACCCATATGTTTATCGCATTAGGATTTATAGTCGCTTTACTTCTAGTTGGTAGAATAAGTATAAAACGTGTCTATTTGGGACTTCGCCCACTTATGTTTTTATTGCTTATTACCTTCTCCTTTCAAATATTCTTTAATCAATCAGAACCAATACTTGCAAGATATAGTTTGTCTTATACAACGTTAAATATCCCTATAGCAGTAGGAATTATATTATTATGGTACCTTACAAAACGCTTTGTTAAGTATCGCCTACTTTACTTAATTGGTATCATTTTGTCTATTATTTTCCTGTTTATTAATGTACATAATGGAACAGAACTAAGAGCAGCAACATTAACGATTTCTGAACAAGCACTAGAAACTGGTTTCTTTATTATGATGCGGTTAATCATTGTTGTAACACTTTCAACAATCTTAACACTAACAACCAAACCTACTGATCTAAATCTTGGACTAGAGTCTGTGTTAAAACCCCTTAAAATCGTTCGTGTTAACACCGAAGAAATGGCAATGATAATCGCCATTAGCTTAAGGTATATTCCAACGTTACTCGATGAAGCAAATAAAATCATGCTTGCCCAAGCTAGTCGTGGTGTTGATTTTTCAGAAGGAAAAATTAAAGATAAAATCATGCAAATCATATCCCTTTTAGTACCGATGTTTATTATCTCGTTTAAACGTAGTGACGATTTGGCGAATGCAATGGAAGCACGTAACTTTGTTCCTGGAGCTCACAGAACTAGACTACACCAACTCACATGGTGTGCTCGTGACACACTTGCAATCGCTATAAGTTTAATCTTAATGTTTACAACCATCACCATTAGGATTTTAGGATTATGACAATAGAAAATACTATATTAAAAACAGTGACAGTTACCGAGTTATCAAAGCATTTAGCGAATACAGTATTACTGAAATATCCAGGTTTAGATATTATTAAAGGTAAAGATGCAGTAGAAGCATTCTTACTTGATACCTACAAAGACACTGAAATAACATTAAATCCTTATTTAAGCTACTTTATAGCCACTACTCAAGATAATCATATGATTAAAATAAAAACTGATAACAACGCAATTTCGACACTCTATATAGAAATAAACCCATCAATTACAAGATATTTATTTAACGTCGCCTATGATGGAACTAACTATCAAGGATTCCAGCGCCAACCACAAAAAAAGACGATACAAGGAGACATCGAAAGTGTTTTGCATCACCTTATGAAAACTCAAATAACTATCCATCCTGCATCACGAACTGATACGCATGTTCACGCGCATGACCAATATTTTCATGCTGACTTAGACTTACAGTTTACAACAGAAAAATTACGCACACTAATGAATAATATGCTCGACCAAGATATACTTGTAAAATCTATTGTAGAAGTACCTTATGTTTTTCATGCTCGCTATGATGTTATTGAAAAAACATACACTTATCATTTACATCATACAAAAGATCCATTTAAGTCAAAATATAGCACATATCATGAAAATATAAAGATAAATCACCTGCAAAACCTGATGAATCCACTTATTGGAACCCATGATTTCAAACATTTTTCAAAAAAACATAGTAAAGATAATTCTGTTCGAACGATTAAAGACATTAATGTATATGATGTTGAAAATGATACAGTAATTGAAATCACAGGAACAGGATTCTTACGCCATATGGTAAGAATGATTGTCGGTCAAGCACTCCACGATCTTGACTATAATACACATACAATAAAAGAAGTTTTACACAACCCTAAAGCACAAATTCAAAGTTTTAGCGTATCAGCACGCGGGCTACATTTAGATAAAATCGCCTATAAAAAAAGTTCTCATTAACGTACATACTTTATTGGTAATATTAAATCCAATAGCGATGCACGTGATGAGAACTTTTAAATTTCACTTTCTAACTGTTTCTCTTTTAAATTTTTTTGTGATGTGAAGCGTTTGAAAATGACAACAACCAATAAAATCAGGATATTAAATAAAACTATGGTTGCACCAGATGGGATTCTAAACTCAAATGAAAACCATAGACCTGCTAAGACACTAATTTCGCTAAAAATTATCGCAATAAATAGCGTATTCTTAAAACTTTTTCCAACTTTCATGGCTGCGGCTACCGGGATAATCATTAATGAAGAAACTAGTAAGACACCAACCGTTTCGATGGATAAGCTTACAACCAATGCTAAGATGATGGTAGTAAAAAATTGGAAGATGTTTACTCTAATTCCCAATAAACGTGCATACGTTTCATCAAAACTAATGATAACCATCTGTTTATAAAAGAAAAGAATGAGAGAGAATATGATAATGGAAACGATAATGATGATAATGGTAAAGGTTCTACCTACAGTTAAAATACTACCAAATAAATAATTATAAATACTTGAGTTAAAACCACCACCAAGTGATATAAATAATGCACTAAGTGCCGTCCCAAGACTAATAACAATTGGCATGGATATTTCTTTATAATTGCGATAGTATCCACGTAACACCTCAATAATGAGTGACCCTATAACTGCAAATAGCATGCCAAGGTATAATGGATCTTTAAAGAAGACAAAACCTAAACTATTTATAAAGTATAATCCTATCGCAAGTCCTGCTAAACTAAAATGTGATAATGTATCGGCAATTAAACTTAACCGTCTAATGACGACAAACGCTCCCATCAGTGGAGCTAAAAAGCCAATAAGTATACCAGTGATAACTGCGTATTGCATGAAACTTGTATCTAAAATTGCGCGGAAAAAATTCAAAGCTATCATCACGATGTCTCACCGCCTTTTTTTACAAGTTTCATCGTTGCTTCACCATTATACATATGCATAACATGCGTAAATTGTGCTTTGCTAGATTTAATGTCATGCGTAATTAAAATAACAGTAACGCCCATTGTATTCAACTCATTAATTGTTTTATAGAAGCGATCAATGTTTTTTGCATCGACCCCAACAGTTGGTTCATCTAAAATTAAAAGCTTTGGTTTATTCATTAAGGCCCGAACAATAAATACCCGTTGCAATTGTCCGCCACTTAAATTGTTAATATTTTCATTTTGCAATTCTAAAATGCCTAATTTATCAAGCCATTCTAACTTTTCAGTATCATTAACATCGCCGTATTTAGATACAGACAAGATTTCATTCACAGTAATGGGAAACTCATAGTTAAAATCATCAAATTTTTGGGGGACATAACCAATATTTATCCACCTTTTATAATCGTGAATATCTACATCATCAAGGTATATTTTTTTAGCGGGAACTTTATTGATTCCAAGTAAACATTTTATTAGTGTGCTTTTACCGCTCCCATTGTTACCAATAATAACTAAAAAATCACCGCTTTCAAGATCGAAAGAGATGTCATTTAAGACGGTTCTATAGTCATATCCGAATGTCAATTTGTTAACTTTAATCCGCATGTCAATCATACCCTTCATGTGATACAGTTTATTATACCATAAACTATAAACCAAATTGAAAATGATATTTAAAAAAACATGTAAATGTGCGATAATGAGTAAAAGAGAATAGGAGTGACTTGATGTGAAAAAGAAATTTATAACATTTGAAGGACCGGAGGGTTCTGGTAAGACTTCAGTAATTAAAGCAGTGGTTACTGCGTTAGAAAAAGAACATATAGATATATTAACAACCCGTGAACCAGGTGGCATTAGAATAAGCGAAGATATCAGAAAGATTATTCTTAGTGTTGATAACAAAGAGATGGACGCAAGAACAGAAGCACTCCTTTATGCCGCAGCACGGCGACAACACATTAAAGAGGTCATTCAACCTGCTCTTAATGCAGACAAGGTTGTCCTCTGTGACCGCTATATTGATAGTTCGCTTGCATATCAAGGACATGGAAGAAATCTCGGCATAGACGATGTATATGCCCTTAATACGTTTGCGATTGACTCATTAATCCCAGAGCTTACTATCTTTATTGACGTACCTCCAAGCATCGGCTTAAAACGTGTATTCTCTAATGGGCGCAAAGTCGATCGTTTAGATTTGGAGAGTATTGAATTTCATGAACGCGTCTATGAAGGCTATCAAATTTTGATTAAAAAGTTTCCTGATCGTATTAAAGTTGTTGACGGAACAAAACCTATTGAAGTTGTCGTTGAAGACACCATCAAATTGATTCACACTCTAAAATAAAGGCGTTGATGTTATGGCATTTGAATCGCTAAAAGAAGCTCAAAAAGAAGCGGTTAAAATACTTGAAAATAGCTATCAAAAAAACCGACTATCGCATGCATATATTCTTGAAGGAGAAGCAGGCACAAAGAAATTTGATACTGCACTTTTTTTTGCGTCCCTACTTTTATGTGAAGCTGATTTAAATAAACCATGTGGAGAATGCCATAGTTGCAAACGCGTGGACCATCTCACGCATCCTAATGTTTATATCGTAAAAACCGATAAAAAGTTCATCACTAAAGAAATGATTCGCGACCTTCACGAAGAACTCAGTAAAACAGCTGTTGAAGACGGGGCTAAAATATATATCATTGAAGACGCTGATAAAATGAATCAACATGCATCGAATGCCTTACTTAAATTTTACGAGGAACCACATGATAATATTTATGGTCTGTTATTAACACAAAACGCATCATCACTACTGTCAACGATACGTTCACGAGCTCAAAAAATTACCTTTCACAACGTTCCAAAAGCAATTATTATAGAAACGTTGTTAGAACAAGGCTACGATGAACAACTCACCCATTTAGCAGCATCAATCTATCACAGTACCGTGGAAGCAGAAGCGTTCTTAAATCACGAAAAACTCTATGATATGATAGAACTTATAAGCATTCTTTATGAAGCCTATATAAACAATGAATCGCTTGTCCTAACTTATCAAAAAGAATCATATGGTCTCATTCAATCAAAAGAAGATTTACTGCTATTTATGGATATCCTAATTCACTACCAAAAAGATTTAATTTATGGTAAAATGAACCATTATAAAAAACAAATTTTCCATACCTTAAGCGTTATTACAGAATCTGTAATTCAAACTAAAACAAAAGCAATGTTATTAACTGAACTTGATCACATGTTAGAACTTAAAAAGCGACTCGATCAGTACGTAAATGATAGACTCGCTATGGATAATTTGCTTTTAGACATAGAAAGAAGGCACGACAATGAAAAATAAAGTTGTTGGAATCCGGTTTAAAGAAGCCGGTAAAAAATATTATTTTGATCCTGTAGATTTTGACCTAAATGTTGGCGATGCTGTTGTTGTTGAAACAGTTCGTGGGATAGAACTCGGCGAAGTCTCAGAAGATATTAAAGAGTTAGACGAAGACGAACTAATTGCTTCTCTTAAGCCAGTCTTAAGAAAGGCTACAGAAAAAGATATTCAAGACGAAGAAAACAATATGGATAAAATACCTTATGTATTAAAACGCACTGCCCATTTTGTTAGAGAACACAATCTTGATATGAAATTATTAAATGCTGAATATACCTTAGATTTAAGTAAGCTTATTATTTACTTCAATGCCGAAGGGCGTATTGACTTTCGTGACTTAGTAAAAGATTTGGCTAACGAGTTCCGTGTAAGAATCGAGCTTAGACAGGTAGGCGCAAGAGATGGAGCTAAGTTTTTAGGTGGCATTGGTCCGTGTGGCTACTTACTTTGTTGTAACACCTTTTTAGGTGAATTTGAAACCGTATCAATAAAAATGGCTAAAAACCAAAATTTATCATTAAACCCAGCTAATATTTCAGGATTATGTGGTAAATTACTTTGTTGTATTCGTTATGAAGATGACACATATAATGAGTTTAGAAAGACCATTCCCAAAATGTTCTCTAAAGTTAAAACCGAAGAAGGTATTTGCAAAGTTATTGCTGTAAATATTATAGATCAATCCGTCAAAGTTGTTTGTAAAGATGACATTGTTAAACATTACGGGGTAGAAGAGTTACAAGAGATTTATGAGTATGACCAAGAATCTTAACTCCGATTCACACCTAAGTATAAACAAAATGCTCGGGTTTAACTTGAGAATTATTCAACATGCAAACATGTTTAACTATTCACTAGATTCAACATTACTCGCAGATTTTGTGATTATACCTAAGCGCACACAATCGATTCTAGATTTGGGAACTGGTTTTGCACCAATCCCTTTAATGCTCAGCCAAAAAACAAAATTGCCAATCACAGGGATTGAACTACAAGATGACGTCTATGCGATTGCTGTAAAAAATGTCGAACTGAATAAACTTGAAACCCAAATTACTATCTTACATGACGATATTAACCATCTTAAAACACAATTTCCTTATGAATCATTCGGTCTCATTACGAGTAATCCACCATTCTTTAAAGTTACAGATAATGCAAATGTGAATCACAGCACATATAAAATGGTCGCCAGACACGAAGTGGCATTAACATTAACAACCCTCTTTGATGTGACCAGTTATTTGCTTAAAGACAAAGGGTTATTCTACTTAGTCCACCGACCAGAACGCTTAGATGAAATTATGTTGATTGCCAAACGCTATAATTTGGCTATCAAACGACTTCGTCTTGTTTACCCTAGAGTAAATAAAGAAGCCTCAATGGTCTTAATCGAGTTCATGAAAAATGGAAAAAATTCAATACGGGTATTGTCTCCGCTTATCGTTCACAACCAAGAAGGGTATACAGATGAAATAAAACGTATTTTTCGATATGAAAGTAAGTGATTAGATGCATGTACAACAAAGCTTTAAAGAAAACAAACCAACATTATATATCGTTTCAACCCCTATTGGAAACTTAGAAGATATAACTTACCGCGCTGTAAACATCTTGAAGATAGTCGATGTTATTTATGCCGAAGATACAAGAACTAGCGCTGTTTTATTAAAACATTATAACATTGAAACCCATATGAAAAGTTATCACAAACACAATGAACGTGCACGAAATGATATGATTATTGAATCACTCAATGAAGGGAAACATATCGCACTCATAAGTGACGCAGGGACCCCGCTCATAAGCGACCCTGGTGAAACATTAGTTCAAGATGTTATAAGTGCTAATTATCCTGTTGTTAGTATTCCTGGACCAACTGCGTTTCTAACCGCATTAACAGCATCACCTATATCAACACATCCATTTGTATTTTTTGGTTTCTTACCAGCTAAGGAAAACACACAAAAAAAACAATTATCACAGCTAAAGCATTACCAAGAAACACTCATATTTTATGAAGCCCCACACCGCATTAACCAAACGCTAAAAGTACTATATGAGGTGTTAGGTAATCGCCGGGTAACATTGGCTAGAGAACTTACTAAACACTATGAAGAATACCGTCACTTTACTTTAGAGGACCATACAGAGATTACTGATTTAAAGGGAGAAATGGTTATCATTGTAGAGGGTTCAAAAGATGATGCACCACTATCTAAAGATGATGCAATTGCACATATAGAACTATTAATAGAAGATGGATTATCTGAAAAAGAGGCAATAAAAACTGCTGCAAAAACCCGTAATATGAAAAAAAATGAGGTCTACATGGCCTATCAAAACCATAAAAAAAGGAATGATCACAATGGCTAAAACATACTATATCACAACGCCGATTTATTACCCATCAGGAAAACTCCATATTGGCAATACCTATACAACCGTAATGTGTGATACCCTAAAACGCTATAAAGAAAAACGCGGATACGATGCATACTATTTAACGGGTATGGATGAACACGGAAAAAAGATTGAAACCGTTGCGAACGAACGTAATATTCAACCTATAGATCACGTCACCGAAATGGCTGAAGATACTAAAGCGTTATGGGATACACTAGATATTTCATATGATGATTTCATTCGCACCACAGAAAAACGCCACAAAACCGTTGTACAAAAAATCTTTGAGCGTCTATTAGAACAAGGCGATATTTATCTAGGAACCTATAAAGGGTATTACTGTATGCCGTGTGAATCATTTTATACAGAAAGCCAACTTGAAGAAAACCACACCTGTCCAGATTGTGGGAGAGAAACAACATTATTAGAAGAGGAAAGTTATTTCCTAAAGCTCGGAAAATATCAAAAACGATTATTACAGTTTATTGAAGATAATCCTGATTTCATTACACCAGAAACCCGCCGTAATGAAGTCGTTGCGTTTATTAAACAAGGCCTAAACGATCTCAGTGTCTCACGTACCACATTTGACTGGGGAATAAAAGTTGTTTCAAATCCTAAACATGTGGTTTATGTGTGGATTGATGCCTTATCAAACTACATTAGTGCATTAGGTTATGGAACAGAACAAAACCAATTATTTCAAAAATATTGGCACGGAAATGAAGTCGTCCATGTTGTTGGAAAAGATATTCTACGCTTTCATGCGATCTACTGGCCAATTATGTTAATGGCATTGGATATTCCCGTTACCTTCAAACTTCACGCTCATGGATTCTACATGATGAAAGACGGAAAAATGAGCAAGTCAAAAGGTGGCGTTATTTATCCAAGTACCATTCTTAACCACTATGGATTAGATGAACTTCGGTACTTTTTACTAAGAGAACTTCCTTACGGAAGTGATGGTGTATTTACCCCAGAGACGTTTGTTGAACGAATCAATTTTGATTTAGCCAATGATTTTGGAAATTTACTGAATAGAACAATCTCGATGATTAATAAATATTTTAAAGGAAATATCGAATATAAACCTGATACTGAAACTGAGTTTGACCAAGATCTAGAAGATACTCTAGAAGACGTTATTAAAAATTATAAGGAAATGATGAATACCTTTAAGTTATCACAGGCCCTGCAAGAAGTATGGCGACTTATCTCTCGTTCTAACAAATACATCGATGAAACAACCCCATGGATTCTTGCGAAAGATGAGGGAATGAAAGATCGCTTAGAAAATGTACTATATCACTTAGTAGAAGCATTAAGACACATTGGAATATTATTAGAACCAGTGTTATTAAATGCCATACCATCACTGTATAAACAACTCAATATAGAATCTGAATATACGACATGGGAATCTCTAGAGTTTGGTCAAAAGGTTACATACCAAGTTGTTAAAAAACCAACCCCACTATTCCCTAGACTTGATGTTAAAGAAGAAGTTGAAAAACTCCAAGCCGCAATTTTAGGAAAAGAAGAAAAGCCAAAAGAACCAAAGCGAAAAGAAATCACGATTGATGATTTTGCCAAACTTGACTTAGTTATCGGAAAAGTCGTTAAATCTGAAAAGCATCCTGATGCCGATAAACTTTTAGTTTCGCAAATAGATATCGGTGAAGACAAACCAAGACAAATCGTTTCAGGTATCGCAAAGCACTATACACCAGAGTCACTTGTTGGCAAAAAAGTCATTATTGTGGCGAATCTAAAACCGGTTAAACTTCGTGGCATACTTAGCGAGGGAATGATTTTAGCAGGATCAAATAAAGAGGAACTTGAAGTTATCACATCTAACAAATTATCGCCTGGTGACTTAGTAAAATAATCAATAAATCATTTGACTTTTATAAACAATTAAGATATCATATA
>CAZXSS010000037.1:0-11923 GCA_964643385.1 uncultured Candidatus Izemoplasmatales bacterium | reverse complement strand
TATGGGTAACATCGACATTATCACAAGGAGTAAATCCTAAACAGTCTTTGTGTGTACAAATACCGTGTTTAAGCTGTTTTTCACAACTTGGTTGATAGAAGTTCGCCGTTGGTCCACCAACATCATGAATATAGCCTTTGAAGTCTTTATCGTGTGTTATTTGTGTGGCTTCCTTGAGTAAAGAATCTTTACTTCTAGATTGAATTACTCTACCTTGATGAAATGTTAAAGCACAAAAATGGCACCCGCCAAAACATCCTCTATTCGCAATCAAACTAAACTTAACTTCTTGAATGGCAGGAATAGCTTCTTTATAACTTGGATGTGCTCGTCGTTCAAAAGGCAAATCATAGGTATCATCCATGTCTTGTTGCGACAATGGAAATTCAGGTGGATTTTGAATGACAATGTGGCGATGATACTGTTCAACCAATGGTTTAGCAGTGTGTGCGTCGGTATTGGTGTGTTGATGCATAAAACTTGTGACATAGGTTTTTTTATTTGCTAAAACGTCATCATACGTAGGTAGAATAATCGCATTATAAGGAATGCGACTGTTATCTTTTGTTTTCCATACGGTATTTCTAATGAAAATCACATCTTGTATGTCGAGACCGGCTTGAAGTGCTTCTGCAAGATCGATTATGGTTTTTTCAGCCATTCCGTAAATTAATAAATCAGCACCACTATCTAAAAGAATTGAACGTCTAACTGTATTGTCCCAATAATCATAATGCGATAGTCTTCTTAAAGACGCCTCAATCCCCCCGATAATAATAGGAATATTCCCGAATAATGAACGGATTTTTTTACTATATCTAATGGTTGCTCGGTCTGGTCTTTTTGTGTTTCTACCCCCGGGTGTATAAGCATCGTCTTTGCGTCGTTTTTTAGCTACGGTATAATGATTAACCATTGAATCGATATTACCAGCTGTGACTAAAAACCCATATTTTGGGATTCCTAAATGGGTAAAATCAGTTTCTTTTTTTATATCTGGTTGCGCAATAATTGCGACATTAAACCCAAATTTTTCTAACGTTCGCGCAATAATCGCATGACCAAAAGACGGATGATCAATATAAGCATCACCCGTTATAATAATAAAATCTGCTTGTTCAAAGCCTTGTGTTACCATTTCGTCTTTCGACATAGGAATAAACATAAAAATCACCTAGTAAAGTATATCATAAAACTGTATTTTTCACACTATATTTCATCAATTCGCCTAGCAAGGGTATGTATATAAGGCAGAAAGTATTTATCCCAAAAAGCATTGCCAGATAAATTAAAACTTTCATAGGTTACACCTAAATACATATATCCATTGTTTATAAAGTATTGTTTACAGGTACTTAGTAAAGTATTGATTATAAATAAGGTAGGCGATGACTGATCGTAAAAATATTTTACATATCTGTTGTCGCATATGATTCAACAAACTTCTTAAAAGCCTTCATAATGCGCGTTGTTTTATCAATGAATGCTTGCTTGGGCATATCTTGATTGGTTTTAAAGCGAAACTCCGATGTCATTATCCATCGTGTATGGTGATCTTCTTCAATAAAATGGTTAATACATTGATTCCATGTATTCTCGACTTCGTAAGTTGCAATAAATAGATATGGTAACTGATTTTGGAGTATGGTTTCTTGCATTACTATGATTTGGTTATTAAATTCATAAGTAAGTTCTGTTACACTCCCCTTACTCGATGAGGTCCCACTCAGATGATATATCCTTTTTAATGCAGGTTGCCACTTTGACATTAGTTTATAGTTGGTAAATAGCTTGGTTACTGTTTTTAAATCTTTTTTTATATCAACTTGCACCGTGTATTTAATCAATGTCATCACTTCATCCCTTGTTCATACATGGTTATATACTTATCAGGTGTTATTTTTGTTGCTAACTCAGCAAGAATATCATATGGTACCATATCTGCTTTTTTAAACCGAATACAACTCTTACCAATATCTAAACGTGTATTGTATTTTGATTCGTATGTTGTTTTAAACCACGTTAATAAATCTTCATCCATATACAGTCCGAAATGATAGATAGCCACGTGATGTTTTTGTGCTGCAATGCTAATAAATGGCAAAGGTAACTTTGGATTAACATGATATCCTTTAGGATATAGTGATTTAGGTATAACGAACGTTGGCATATTGTAATGAACCTCTAGTTTAAATCCTGTTGGTAGTTTTGTTTCAAATACAGAAAGTAACGTTTGGATAATTTCTGCACGTTCTGGTTCCAATTGATTAACATAATCTTGAACAGTGCTAACTTCAATAGACATAAACATACCTCCATAATAAAATGAATGTTAACCTTATTATACTTTGCACTCTAAAAATATTTAACTAGTAAGCACAAAAAAAGACGAATCAAACAACTGATACGTCTTTTCAAATATTAATAGTGCTCTAATGGTAGAGATGGTTTTGGTGATGGAGATTGATTATAATAGACGCTATTATCAAATATTTTATTTAACATTAGTATATCAATACAAGTTTCAACGCCACTGATTAATAGCGTATCATCAAAGTTAAACCGTGAACTATGTAGAGGATATGCATGTTCTGATCGTCCATCTTTAGTCCCAAGCATCATAAATAAGCCGGGTATGGCTTGTTGGTAAAAGGCAAAGTCCTCAGAGACCATCAATGGTTGAATGTCATAATATTTATTTTGAGATAATGATCTTTTCATAGTTGTATACAAATCATGATCATTTATTACTGGTGGATAGTAGTTTTTAATATCGAGTGTTATATGAACGTGATAGGTGTTTTCAATATGGTTTACAGCGGTCATCATGCCTTGTGTAATGGTAAGGTAATCTTCATGCTTAAACGTTCTAATAGTTCCTGTGAAAGTAGACAGTTCTGCGACACTATTACGTGCTTCTCCTGCTTGTAATGTCCCAACGTTTAAAATCGTATTAGTGGGTTCATTAATGGTAGTTTTAATTAACGCTTTAAAAGATTGAATTAGGGCAATGCTTGCATTAATTGCATCAATGCCATTATAAGGTTCTGCGCCGTGTGCTCCCTTGCCTTTTATCGTTACATCATATTCACTAATTTCAGACATCATAAGTCCGTCTATGAGCCCGATTTTGCCTTGTTCTAAGTTAGGATATAGATGCATGCCGTAGATATGTTTGACGTTGTATTTTTCAAGTATCCCACTTTCAACAATGACTTTTGCCCCACCTGGTCCTTCTTCAGCGGGTTGAAAAACAAGGACAATAGATTGTCTCGGTCGTTGACTTTCTTTAAGTACCTCTGCCAGCCCTAATAAAATCGCCATATGACCATCATGACCACATGCATGCATAATACCTTGATGCATCGATTGATATGATACATTGGTTTCTTCATGAATGCTTAATCCGTCCATATCTGCTCGAAAGGCGATGGCGTCCTCCTGCTCACCTGGAATGTGAACAAGTAGACCAGTTTTTGCAATCCGGATAGGTGCATACCCCATGGTTTCTAAAGCATTTTTAAGATAGGCATGGGTTTTATAAAGGTCAAACCCTAACTCTGGTATTTGATGAAGATCTCTTCTATATTGTTTGATACGTGCTGTTAAATTATTGGCTTGCATGATAACACTTCTTTCTATAAAAAAACTACGAGCGAGCTCGTAGTTTCCTAGAGCCCACCATATAAAAGCGCAATCAATTGACTTTGGGCAAGTCATTGCTTAGTATTATGCTTATTCAACATAATCCCAGTGTTTTAAACACTTCGGCGTTGGCTCCTTTCCCCTTACAGGTACTCTTAACAAACGCGCCTCTTTTATATAGTTTTTATGTGATTGTTTACTACTGTATCATATATGGTAAGGTGATGCAATCATAGTCCTTTATTTTATAAATAATTATTACTTCTCAACTTCTTGAGGATAAATAAGTCCCCATTTTTTTCTTAACGTATCCATTTGTCTTAATATACTTATGGTTGTTTCATGTGGCATAATGTCGCTTTCTAAACGATTATTCTTGATACATGATATGACTTCTTTGATTTCATACTCAAATCCATTTACTGGATGTTTATACTCGATATGTTCAATTAACTTATCATTTTCATCATAGACATTTGCTTCCTCAGCTGACCAAAAGTTAGGAATGTGGATTTTTCCTTTTGTGCCATAAACAATTGCTTCTCTTGGCAAATCCTTATTTAATCCAGATTTTATCGTGGCAACGGCCCCGTTTTCATATTCGTAAACTATTGTTTCATAATAATCTACGCCAGTATCATAAAAGGTCACATTTGAATCAACTTCTGCAGGGGGACCAAGGATTAAATTTGTGAAAGTAATCGGGTAAATGCCTACATCAAGTAAAGCCCCACCTCCTAGTTTTTTGTTATAAAGTCTATCTTCTGGTGAGCGATTGGCATCAAAACTAAAAGTCGCTTCAAGTTGTGTAACCTCGCCGATGGTTTTATCTACGACATGTGCCATAACATCAAGAATGGTAGGTAAGAACCTAGTCCACATCGCTTCCATAACGAAAACACCTTTTTCTTTTGCCTTTTTGAAAACGTGTTCTGCTTGTTCATGGTTTAAAGTAAATGCTTTTTCACACAAAATATGCTTTTTATAATCTAAGATTTCCAGCATCTGTTCATAATGGAGCCCGTGTGGTGTTGCAACATAAACACAATCTAAATCTTCGTCTTCATACATCTTCTGATATGAATCATAAGCTTTTTCTACACCGAATTTTTCTTTGAATGCTTCTGCTTTTTCCTTACTGCGTGAGGCAATAGCGTAAAGCACACCTTCTTTAATACCATTTAAACTTTCAGCAAATGTTTCAGCAATTCTTCCTGCACCAATAATTCCAAACTTTATCATCGTAACCCTTCTTTCTATTTTTTATTACTACACTTTCTATTATAACGCATTTATAAGATAAATAAAAAACAGTAACTATCTGCACTGTAAATTTTAATCTTATATTTCATTGTATCAAGAATATATACATGTAATAAACTTAAGAAATCGCTTTCTTAATATAAAAGGTTGTACTTAAAAATAATATGTGCTATACTACTCTAAATCGATGAATAGGAAAAGTATCTTTAAAACATTTTATAGAGACTCTGTGGGTGGTGTAAACAGAGAATGTGATAAAGTGAAGTGGTCCTATGAGAGTCAGCCGGAATTAAGTATGGTTGAACGTTTGCTTACGTTACAAAGCAAAGGATATGATGGTATCCGGAGTATGTCTTTTTGACATAATATATGAGGTGGCACCGCGTGAATAACGCCCTCTATGCAGTTTTTGCATAGAGGGCTTTTTTTATTGTTAGGAGTGATATGATGCATTGAAGTGTTCTTAAAATAGTCATGTTAATTAATATAAATAATCATCTAAAAAAATTATCTAAAAAGGAGAACAATAATGAACAATACAGTTATGAATGACACATTAGAATTTGGTACGTATGGCGGAGCCTATGTACCTGAAGGTTTAAAACCAGCATTAAAAGAGGTTGAAGAGGCATTTCTTACTTACAAAGATGACGAAGATTTTAAAGCAGAACTTGCATATTACTTAAAGCACTATGTCGGTAGAGCAAATCCGATTTATCATGCAAAACGTTTAAGTGAAACACTTGGTGGTGCACAAATTTATTTGAAGCGTGAGGATTTAAATCATACCGGTGCACATAAAATAAATAATACGATTGGTCAAATTTTACTCGCAAAACGCATGGGTAAAACGCGTATTATAGCTGAAACTGGTGCCGGTCAGCACGGTGTAGCAACAGCTACAGCTGCCGCTTTATTTGGGATGGAATGTGTCATCTACCAAGGCGAAATCGATACAGAAAGACAACGTCTAAATGTGTTTAGAATGAAACTTTTAGGCGCTAAAGTTGTACCAGTTACTCAAGGGACGAGAACATTAAAAGATGCTGTAGATGTTGCAATTGGCGACTGGGTAACACATTTAGAAGACACGTATTACTTACTAGGTAGTGCGGTAGGTCCGCATCCTTATCCGACGATTGTAAGATATTTCCAATCTGTTATAGGAAGAGAAGCGAAGGAACAATTTTTAAATCTTAACAATCAATTACCTGATTACCTTATGGCTTGTGTTGGTGGAGGAAGTAATGCCATTGGATTATTTAGTGAGTTCTTACAAGATGACGTCAAGATTATCGGTGTAGAAGCCGCTGGTAAGGGGCTACATACTAAAGATCATGCAGCTACTTTAACAAAAGGCCGTGATGGAATCATTCATGGAATGAGAACCATCAGTTTATTTGAAGACAATGGTGAGATTAGTCCGGTTTACTCAATATCGGCGGGTCTTGATTATCCAGGTATTGGTCCAGAGCATGCGCACTTACACCGTACAGAAAGAGTACAATATAAGTCAGTAACAGATCAAGAAGCACTCGATGCTTTTGAGCGCTTGTCGCAAACTGAGGGTATCGTCCCAGCACTTGAAAGTGCGCACGCTATTGCCTACGCAATAAAACTCGCACCGACATTACCCAAGAATCAAACGATTCTAATAAATCTATCAGGTCGTGGCGACAAGGATGTTGAAGCGGTATTTAATCATATAAATCTTTGAAGAAAAAAAAGACAGTAACGCATGACTCGTCATGCGAAACTGTTTTTTTTAATGTATTTTTTGAAATGCTTGCTGTCCAATATATTGTAAATAGAAATCAGCAAGAACAATAGCTATCGCATTTTCTAAAACAATAGGTGCTCTTCTTACAATTGCCACATCATGTCTACCTTCAATCACTAAATCTTCTACAGAATCTGTTTTAAAATGATACGTTTTTTGCTTCTTTTTAATTGAAGATGTTGGTTTAATAAAAGCACTAACATGTAATGGATTACCATTTGTTATACCCCCAGATATTCCACCGGAATTGTTTGTTTTTGTTTGACCTTGAGCATTGACAATAGCATCATTAAACTCGCTCCCTCTTACAGTGATTCCATCAAATCCTAAACCAAACTGAACCCCTTTGACTGCGGGGATAGAAAATAACATTTGACTAACGTTTGATTCAACCTTCGCAAACATAGGTTCGCCTAAGCCAATGGGTATACCCTTTACATTTACATCAATGATTCCACCTACTGAATCACCTTGTGCTTGAATCGACTTGAGATATTCATCGAGTTTAGACATATCTTTTAATGTACCTATTTGTCTAATTTCATGGGTAAATGTAAAAGGCAAAAACATTTTTGCGATTGCTCCAGCAACGACTAAGGCAGCTGTTAACCTACCAGAAAATCGTCCGCCTCCTCGGTAATCATTATAGCCAAAATATTTTTTTCTAGCGACAAAATCTGAATGACCCGGCCTTGGATGGTGAATAATATTTGAGTAATCTTTTGATTTAATGTCTTTATTAGGGATGGTTACATGAATCGGTGAGCCAGTGCTTTTTCCGTTAAATACACCAGACGTGATTTGAAATTCATCTTTCTCTTTACGCGGAGTTGTGCCTATTAAATCAGGATTTCTTTTACTTAAATCTGTTTGTATAGCAAGTTCATCAATTGTAATTCCTGGGGGCATACCATCGATTACAATACCAATGCTAGATTGATGAGATTCACCGTAAAGCGTTATCTTAAAAAGTGATCCAAAATGATTCATTATGTTTCCTCCTTAGATATAATCGTACCTTTTAGAGCTTTGAAAACATCAAAAAACTGTGGGTATGATTTGTTGATGGCTTGTGCGTTAGTTATTGATATTGGACCGTCGAACTTTAAAGAGGCAACAATTAAAGCCATAACAATACGGTGGTCATTAAAGCTATCAAAGGTTTGATTGCCTTTTAATCTTTCTCTACCTTCGATAATCATCGTATTGTCTTCTACTGTGTGAATAACATCACATTGTGTAAGTATGGTTGATATCGCTTTAATCCGATCGCTTTCTTTAAATCTTAAACGACGAATATTCGTAAATATAGTTCGTCCGTTACTAACCGCCGCCAATATCATAAGAATTGGGCCTAAATCAGGGATATTCGCAAGATTAATGGTTGTCCCAACAGTTGGTGATGGATAAACCTTAAGCGTTGTATTATTAAAATAATATTTCCCTTGCATGCGCTTTATAATGGTTAGAATCTCGCGATCTCCTTGTATAGAGTTTGGATTTAGATTGTGTATTGTAAGTGGCTGTTTGTTTATTAAAGCCGCGACAATAAAAAACGCTGCTTGTGAGTAGTCACCTTCAATTTCAGTATGTACAGGTTGATAACGTTGTTTTCCCGGTATATGATACCCAGTCTTTGTTGGTATAACGGTAATCTTGAAATCTTTAAGTGTTTCTATTGTCAGGTCAACATAACTTTTAGATTCAAAAGGAGGCTCAACTAGTATGTTTGAATCCTCTTGTAGAAGTGGTAATGCAAACAATAAGCCACTGATAAACTGTGACGATACATTACCTTTAATACGGAATGTACCAGGATATAAAGGTCCTGATATGCGAATCGGTAGATATTCGTTACTAAGTTTCTCGTATATAAGGTTTTTATTTTTAAATACCAATTCATAAGGTGCTAGTGATCGCTTTGGTAATCTGGCTTCACCAATAAACATAACCGGCTTAGATTGGCACATCGCAAGTGGAATTAAAAAGCGCAAGGTTGAGCCAGATTCACGTGCATTAATGGTGGTACATTTCAGTTTCGGAAAGCCACCAACAATTCTTGCCCCTTCAATACTAGCACCTAAACAGCGTAGCGCTTCTTTTGTTGTGTCAATATCGTTAGACTCCATTAGATTGGAAATTTGAGACGGTGATTCTGATAATCCTGCTGCAATAAGATACCTATGTGATAGCGACTTAGAAGCAATGATATCAACACTTCCAGATAAATCTGATGGTATGACGGTTATAATCATAATAAATCATCCCAAGTCAATGTTTTGATTATAGGATTTTGATATCCACTTAATAAGACGAAACGAACCCCTTCATCTGTCGATTTTTTATCGTTTTCCATAAAGGGCAATAAATTTGTTTTAGCAACCGGAGATGTTGTGATTAACTGAAGTGATGTGATCAGCTGTGAAATCTCATTCTTTATTTTTACTGGTGTAATCCCTAAGTCTACACCTAAATCCAGTGCCATAAGCATACCTTGTGCAACTGCTTCTCCATGTGTAACATTATAGTTATGAAATTGTTCTATAGCGTGACCGTAGGTATGACCAAAGTTCAACACATGTCGGATACCAAGATCATGATAGTCTTGTTCAACATAGTGTAGTTTCACCTTAATTGCTCGTCCGATGAGCTCTTCATTGATTTCGGAAGAATGTTGCAATGATTCTAGTAAAGTAGCATCGCCAATAATCGCGGCTTTTAGCATTTCTGATAAACCGCTTTTCCGTTCTTTTTCAGGAAGTGTTGTTAAAAACACTGGATCTATTATGACATGTTTTGGCGCGTGAAACGCACCAATAAGGTTTTTCCCTTTTGGTATGTTAATGGCGGTTTTTCCCCCAACAGAGCTATCAACCATCGCCAAAAGTGTTGTAGGAACTTGAATGTAATTTATACCTCTAAAAAGAATCGAGGCAATAAACCCTGTTAAATCTCCAACAACACCCCCACCAATAGCCACAAGATAATCTTGTCGTTTAACACGTTTTTCCATTAATGTATTAATTGTTGATTCGCATACAGCAAACGATTTTGAATGTTCACCTGAAGGGATTACGGTTATTGTATAAGTAGATGATGAAAACGCGTTTAAAATCTTCTCTTTATAAAGGCCGTATACATTCTTATCAACTAAAATATGATAGGTACTTACAGAAAATGGTTCTAATATATCTAAAACCGTGTTAAAACTATGTGATTTTATACTTATATCATATGTTTTTGTTTGAATTGTTTGCATACCTATCTCTCTTTTCTTTAACCGTAGTCATAACGCTTATTAATTTCTCTACTTGGTTTTCTTTAATGAGTGTCTGAATATTTCTTAATGATTCTATTGTATCATCTAATAAGGTACTTAATGCCTCGCGGTTTGATAAAAATAACTCAGACCACAGTGCAGCATTAATTGAAGCGATACGTGTTAAATCACGAAATGAGTTCCCAGTATAGCGATACACCTCATCGTCACGCCCTATATCGACAAGTACCATAGCCAATATGTGTGGTAATTGTGAAGTATGGGCAATAAGTGAATCATGAATATCTGGTGAGGTCATGATGCATGATGTAAACCCCATCGCTTTAAGCAAAGTTTTTAATGTTATAGACGCATCGACATCTGTTGTCTCGGTTTTGATAATGATTGCGTTGCTATTATCAAATAATCTTGCATCTCGGGCATCGTATCCAGATATTTCTTTCCCTGCCATTGGATGATGAGATACATAATGAACAGATGCAGGTAATTGATGTTCTATGCTAGAAACTATATTTGCTTTAACACCACTTACATCTGTAATAATTTGATTAGGTTTAAAATGCGCCGCATGATCTTCAATAAATGTTAGAATAGCTTCAGGATACAAAGCAATAATAACTATATCAGCATCATACATGTATTTTACATCATTTCCAACAATACATCCATCCCTTAATGCTTTCATTGTAATATCTTGGTTGTTATCCATCCCATATACAGTGTGCTTTAATTCGGTTAAACGTGAGGCATATGATGCTCCAATAAGACCTAGCCCAACAATAAATATATTCATCTTAATGGTCGCTTAATCATTAATGAAAGTTTTTTTAGTTCTTCACTCATCCCATTAAACCGAGGAATCTTTAAAGACTGCGCACCATCTGATAAAGCATTTTCTGGATCATTATGTACTTCAATCATCAGTCCATCAGCCCCAACAGCAATAGCCGCTTTTGATAATGGTTCAATCATTGAGTAACGTCCTGATGCATGAGAGGGATCGACAATAATTGGTAAATGTGATAGTTCCTTAACCGCTAAAACAGCACTAATATCTAATGTATTTCTTGTATAGGTTTCGAACGTTCTAATGCCTCGCTCACATAAAATGACATGAGGATTACCATGGCTGATAATATATTCTGCACTCATTAACCATTCTTCAATGGTTGCAGACAACCCGCGCTTTAACATAACTGGTAACCGGCTTTTACCTAACGCCTTAAGTAACTGAAAATTTTGCATGTTTCTTGCGCCAACTTGAATAATATCTACATATGACTCAAATAATGATAACGTATCAGCACTTGGTATTTCGCTAATAACAGCCATATCAAACTTATCCGCCGCACTTCTCAGTAATTTTAATCCTTCTTCTTCTAATCCTTGGAAGGTATAAGGTGAGGTTCGAGGTTTAAATGCGCCACCTCTTAATACACGTACCCCTTGTTTGTGCAAGGCTTCTGTTATAGTCAATAGTTGCGTTTCACTTTCAACACTACACGGCCCAGCAATCATTACTGTATCTTTTCCACCAATCATAACACCGTTAGACAACGTAATTACTGTATCCATTTCATGAAAAGCTCTTGAGGCTTGTTTAAAAGGCGTTTGTACTCTTACAACGTGTTCAACCCCATCATAAGCCCGTAAATCATTAGGATCAAGTTTTGCTGTGTCGCCTATGATGCCAAAAACAAAAACCGTTTCACTACTCCCATCTTTAATACTAAACCCGCGTTTCTTTAACGCTTTAATAATATTATCTCTTTGTGCTAATGTGGCTTGTTTTTTCATTTTTACAATCATGACAATCTCTCCTTATTTTTTGTATAAAAAAAGCCTATGGGAAATCCCATAGGCTGATGTAACATCATAAATTTTGGTTTTCCTTCGCTACTGTGAAAAAGGATTGCCTTAGCATTCCTTTTTTGTCTCGATGGAATAATAATATG
>CAZXSS010000036.1:3833-12903 GCA_964643385.1 uncultured Candidatus Izemoplasmatales bacterium | reverse complement strand
TTAGCGTTTGATGCATTACTCGTTCCTGTGACTAAATCAAGTGTAGAAAAAGCAGATTACGTTAAAATGTATAATCCATTTAGCAAAGAAGACGTCCAAAAATATTCGAGTAACTTTGACCTTATGGGTCAAGCAGAAGCGCTTGTTAAAGAGCCAGTCGAGCAATTAATTATTACCAATCCTGATTTTATTCACGCATTTGATACAATCATTAAAGAAGACAATTTTAAACTGATCAAATCATGGATGATTGTCTCTAATGCGATTAAGTTCGCATCTGAGTTAACCGATGATATTAGGATTGCGGGAGGCGCATTTAGACGTGCGTTATCTGGGACTAAAGAAGCGCAAAATAAAAACAAATTTGCCTTTTATCAAGCGTATAATCGCTTCGGACAAGTCGTTGGCTTATACTACGGTGAAAATTATTTTGGACCAGTTGCTAAAAAAGATGTTAAAACCATGGTTCATGAGATGATTGATGTGTATCAAGAACGTATTTCAAAAAACACATGGTTAAAAGAAGCCACAAAAGAAAAAGCAATCAAAAAACTTTCGACGTTGACTGTCCATGTAGGGTATCCTGATGAGTTGCCACCGTATTATGATGATTTTGATATTAAAGGCTATGAACAAGGATCGGATCTGATTCAAGAACGGTTGTCTATGACAAAAATCATTAATCAATATAATTTCAATAAATACAATAAAGAACCAAACAAAAACATTTGGGGTATGCCAGCAAGTATGGTAAATGCTTATTATAATCCAAGTAATAATCAAATCGTATTTCCAGCCGCGATTTTACAAGAACCATATTATAGCCTAGACCAAAGTCAATCAGAAAATTACGGTGGTATTGGCGCAGTTATGGCGCATGAAATATCACACGCTTTTGATAATAATGGCGCAAAATTTGATGAAACAGGGTCTCTTAATAATTGGTGGACAAAAGAAGATTTAGAAGCGTTTAACAAGAAATCTAAAGATATGATTGCCTTATTTGAAGGTGTCGAAACCGGACATGGTCTATGTAATGGCGAGTTAACAGTGTCAGAAAATATCGCTGATAGTGGTGGGTTGCGCTGCGCTTTAGAAGCCAGCAAAAACAGCGGCAATCATAACGACGAAGAGTTCTTTAAAAACTGGGCCCGTGTATGGCGCAATAAAGCATCTGTAGAATACAGTCAATTGTTACTTAAAGTTGATGTTCACGGTCCAGCCATCTTAAGAGCGAACATGCAATTAAGTAATTTACCAGAATTCCAAGCATTTTATGATATTAATAAAGACGATAAAATGTATTTACCAAAAGAAAAAATGGTTAGTATTTGGTAAATTGGCCACTTAAATTATTAAATAGCATATTATCTTTTAGAAGATGATGTGCTATTTTTTTGTCATAAAAAAGTAAACAAATTGAATAAACACTGTAACTAAGCCATATAACTATATTTATTACTAACTTAAAAGCATATTAAGCATAAAAAAAACAGCAATGCCAAAGGGGCAATTACTGATTCTATCTGTCATTATTATACCATGGTTTTATAAGAATGAATAGTCTATTTATAAAATAAATACCCTGTATACTTAAGGTAGAAAATATTAGGTGTTTAAAAGGAGCGTGTCCGATGATTAAGACAATCTTTAAACGGCTGCTGGCATTTAAAAAGATGTTTTATGTCGTCAATGTACTATTGCTCATAATCTATGTATCACAGTTGTTAATTCCTTATGTGTTCAGTAGGTTCATTGATGAAGTCACACAAGGTGTGTCTATTGATGCATCAACCAAACCAATCATGATTATTGCAGGTTTAACGTTGATATTAATGCTTTGTTCATACTTTCATCATATTATCTCTGAAGTGCTAATCACAAAGACAGGCTATGCTTTTTTGGAAGATATGGATTATAAATTAGAACACATGCCTTTAAGAGAAACAGAAAAGTATAGTCCGGCCTATTTAAATAACCGTCTGTTTAATGATATACTAACGACTTTAGGATTTGTCGTACACAACTTTTTAGTAGCGAGTATCATGTTTATAAGTACCGTTGTTTTATTTATCTTGATCATAGAGATTAATGCTTTTTTAGTTTTGATTCCGTTACTTGCTATGGCTATAAATATTTTAGGAATTGTTACCTTAAACAAACCATATTATAAAAGAGGCTATCAATATAAAGAAGACAACAATCACTATGTATCAGAAAACTATAACCGGATATCACAGATTAAAGAAACAAAAGTCCATGCGTGGTATGAAACATCGAGAACCCGTTTTAAAGGCGCCTATAAAACTGTTTTAAAATCGGGTATTAGACTAAACAAAATACTTGCGGCACTCAATAATATAGGAACATTCTCAAAAAATATTACCTTAATACTTACCATGGTTATTGGCGGGGCGCTTGTAGTGAATCAAACCATAACCATAGGTGCGTTCATTTTGATAACGTATTATACCAATATGTGTTTAAACTATTCCGAGTTTTTCTTTAAGTTAGGACAAGAATACCAGCATGCAAAAATCAGTTATCATCGGTTAGAAGCATTATCTAGTAGTGAAAATGAACCGAATGGCTCACTTGCACCGAAAACCATCGACTCCGTTACCCTAAGCAAGGTATCCTTTGCGTATCCGGGAAAAGATGTGTTGATTAAAAATTTTAGTCATCGTTTTGAAAGAGGTAAAATTTATTGTATAAAGGGTAAAAATGGTGAAGGTAAAACAACGTTAATTGATCTAATATTAGGACTAGATTATCGGTTTGACGGAATGATTAAGTATAATGACATGCGTATCGAAAAGATCGATATGATAGCGCTTAGAAATCATCAGATTTCTGTAGTAATGCAAGAGCCAAGATTAGATCGCTTATCTGTATATGATAACCTAACAAGAGGCCTAGACAATTACACTATAGAAGAGGTCACTAACTTGATTGAGATATTTGGTTTAAGCGAGCTTATGAACTTAGATACATCACAGTCATTATCTGGTGGTGAAAAACAAAAAGTAGCTATAGTGAGAGGATTATTAAAACAACCATCATTACTAATCATGGATGAACCTGTATCTGCACTTGATAATACAAGCATCACGGTCTTAAAACAACAACTATTAAAACGTAAGACATCTACGATTATAATTTTAATTAGTCATAATGATGTATTGTTTGATATTGTGGATGCATTTATTGAAATGCCTAAAATCGATTAAGACTAACCCATCAAGAACACTAAATTTGATGTAGATATACTTTCTTTATATTGTTTTACTTTAGTGAATGAGACTGCTATAATTAGGTGTTCTATCAAAAGTTTGGAGATGAAATCATGTCTACAAGATTAAACAAATATATGAGTGAAATCGGCTATTGTAGTCGTAGAGACGCAGATAGATTAATTGAAGCTGGACGCATTAAAGTCAATGGCGAAGTTGCGACCATTGGCACAAAGATTGAGGAACCTGTAACGATACTGGTTGATAATAAACCAGTTAAAAAAGAGACAGAATCTGTCTATATAGTATTAAATAAACCAGTTGGTATAACTTCAACGACCAATCATAAAGATCCTACCAATGTGGTTGACTATATCAAGTTTCCTACACGCATCTTTATGATTGGTCGTTTAGATAAAGATAGTGAAGGCTTATTACTCCTTACCAATGATGGTGATATAGTCAATAAAATTTTACGTAGTGAATACAATCATGAAAAAGAATATATTGTGACAGTACAAAAACCCATCACGAATCACTTTATAAGTAATATGCGATCTGGCGTTGAAATATTAGGCAAGAAAACAAAACCAGCTAAAGTAAAAATGATAAATAAAAACACATTCAGTATTGTCTTAACAGAAGGTATGAATAGACAAATAAGAAGAATGTGTAGTGCCCTTGGATACCGTGTAACCTCACTTGTAAGAATACGGATTATGAATATTACCAATAAAAATTTAAATACTGGGGATTGGCGCTTTTTAACAAAAGAAGAAATAGCTAGTATTAAAGCACAAACAACTGTTGATGATTAGAGCAGTAATGATGTCATTAATAGTAGATAGGATTGTTAAACCAAATAATTTGTTTATTAACAATAAATACCTTAACATCATTAAATATATAGATTTATGATAATTGATACGAGATTGCCAAAGGTATTTCACGTTAGCCATCTCATTATTTGTTCTAAATGATTATGTGTTAGTTCTATAGTGTTATTTGATATGAATATAAGGTATTGTCTTTGTATAGAAATGGTGATACCTTGTATAATGTGATATGCTATATGTGTAAATAAGAAATAATATGAAACGAGGATAATCATGACAAAAAAACCATATGATTTTTTAATTGTAGGCGCAGGACTTTTCGGTTCTGTTTTTGCCCATGAGGCAACAAAAAAAGGGTATACATGCAAAGTAATCGAAAAAAGAAATCATATTGCTGGAAATATATACACGAAGAAGATTCATGGTATTGATGTTCATTTTTATGGACCACATATTTTTCACACACATGAAAAATATATATGGGACTATATATGCGATAAAGTATCAATGGATACATTTATCAATCAACCGCTTGCAAGATATAAAGACAAACTGTATTCATTACCATTTTCAATGTATACTTTTAAAGAACTATTTGGAACTATTAACCCACAAGAGGCGAAGCAGAGAATTGAAGAAGAAACAAAACCTTATATCAAAGATACGTACAATAATCTTGAAGAAAAAGCCTTGTCGCTGGTTGGAAAAACTATCTACGAGACTTTAATAAAAGGGTATACTGAAAAACAATGGGGTAGAAAAGCTACTGACATACCCGCTAAGATTATTGAGCGACTCCCACTGAGATTTACGTATAATGCGAATTATTTTAATGACGCATATCAAGGAATTCCATCTCAAGGATATACACATTTAATAGAAACATTACTTACTGGTATAGACGTTGATTTAAATACGGAGTTCTTAAAAAATAAAGAGGCGTTTGAATCACTAGCTGATAATGTCATATACACTGGAAAAATTGATGATTATTTTGATCAATGCTTTGGGGCTTTAGAATATCGGAGTTTACGGTTTGAAACAACCTATTTAGACACAGATAACTTTCAGGGTAATGCCGTTATCAACTATACAGAAAAAGACATCCCATATACGAGAGTAGTCGAACATAAGTTCTTTTCAAGAAACCAAGATCAAAAAGGTACAGTTATTACCAAAGAGTATCCCTTAGAGTACAAAGAAGGATTAGAAGCATATTACCCAATTGGTGATAAAAAGAATAAACAAAGATACTATCAATATGAAGCTCTGACTAAAGAATTAAAACATGTGTTTTTTGGTGGAAGATTAGGATCATATCGTTATTATGATATGGATGATACTATTATGGCGTCGTTATCATTAGTAAAAGCATTAACAAAAGAAGAGGGGATAACGTGAGCATCCATATTGCAATCGTAGAAGACGAAAAAGCTAATCAAGAGTTGTTAAAACACTACCTTTCAAAATACCAAAAAGAGATTGATGAAAAGTTGATTGTTTCTATATACTCAGATGGTGATGAAATTTTAGATGCTTATGACGCATCATATGATATTGTTTTACTTGATATCGAAATGAAACGCTTAGATGGCATGATTACAGCAGAGAGAATTAGAAAAATCGATCAAGAGGTCATTATTATATTCATTACTAACATGGCCCAATATGCAGTTAAAGGGTATGCAGTTAATGCGCTTAGTTATTTATTAAAACCCGTTGATTATTTTGCGTTTAAACAAGAGTTGAATCGCTCAATAGAGCGTATCGTTTCAAATAAAGACCATTTTTTACTTATTCCTGCTAGTGAAGGGACCATAAAACTCAGTGTAACAAGTATTCTTTATTTAGAAAGTATAAAACATCATGTGATTATTCATACTGTAGATAAAAAGACATATACACTAAACTCAACTTTAAAAGCATTTGAAAAGAAACTAATAAAATACGATTATTATCGTATTAACAGTTGTTATTTGGTTAACTTAGCTAAAGTGAGTGGTATAAAACAAGAGTTTGCTTATGTCAATAATCACGAACTAAAAATCAGCAGACCAAGAAAAAAAGGCTTTAAAGAAGCACTAACAAAATACTTGGGAGGATTTTAGCAATGGAGGATTTGTTTATAAATATTCCTAGAGTGTATACAGGATTAGCCGAATGGTTATTTAGTTTAATTTTTATTATTCACGCGAGCAAACGTGTTAAAGGATTAAAACTATACATGGCTATATTTTTATGGTTAGGCATCTTTGTATCGTATCAATTATTAGCTGGAATACTGCCTTTGTTTTTATGGATACCTGGAATGATTGGCGCTGTATTATTGATTTATGCCTTTATTTATTCACTAGCTAGAATGCGAACTAAAACAGCGATATATTTTACTGCGTTTGCATTTATATCAGCAGAGTTCGCCGCATCTTTTGAGTGGCAACTATATTACTTTTTCTTAGTGAACGAGATGTTTACTTCCGTTTTATTTGAGGGGATACTACTCATTACTGTATACGGCCTTATTTTCTTATTTATGTATGTTTTAGAACAACGGTATAAAACCAGAAGTGCTATTCAAGACTTAAGGAATAATGAACTTATAACGATAATAGTTATCTCTGTATTGGTTTTTGCGATTGGGAACTTGAATTTTATTGATATCAATACTCCCTTTACAGGTCGTTTTGCTGCTGAAATTTTTTATATTCGTACATTAGTGTTATTTTCTGGTGTTGTATTGCTTTACACACAACGAGAGCATCGTTTAGCTACACACTCTAAAATCGAACTTGCTGCTGTACAAAGCATCTTGGAAAAACAGTATGAACAATACCGTATAAACCAAGAATTAAATGATGTTGTTAACCGTCGATATCACGATCTTAAACACCAAATTCAGCTAATTAGAAATGAACATAACATCGACAAAAAAAATCAATATTTAAATGCCCTTGAGCAAGACATTAAAGAGTTCGAGTTACATTACCATACTGGAAATGATGTGTTAGACACTGTGTTATCTTCTAAAGCGCAAACCATTATTAAAAACGATATTAACTTTACCTGTGTTGCTGAAGGCAAAGCGCTTGAGTTCATGTCATTACTTGATTTGGTATCCTTATTTGGGAATGCGCTTGACAATGCCATTGAAAGTGTTGTCCAAATCGAGGACAAAGACAAACGCGTTATAAAATTAACTATTCATAAAAAGGAAACATTTTTATTGGTGCGGTTAGAAAACTATTATGAAACCTCTTTAAAAAAGACAGATCAAGGCTTCTTAACAACAAAAAAAGATAAATTAACTCACGGATATGGTTTAAAAAGCATTAAAGCAGTAGTTGACAAATATCAAGGCGAACTATCGATTGATACAAATAATAATTGGTTTAAGTTATTCATCTTAATTCCACTATCTTGATAATAGTTTAAATGATTAAAATTTTGCTGTTTTCAGCAAAATTTTATTTATAATGACTTGCTGTGTAATAAGTTGTTGTACTGATTTTTAATTAAAATGTGATTGTGGTCAATAAACTTATTGTTAGTAACATAACACATCAAATATATACGAGAAATCTTTTTAGAACACCCCAAAAATACAAATTATGTCAAATATTATACAGAATATGACAAAAGAAGAAAATTCTTGTGGTCATGGTATATAATACGTGTAAGCGCTACGATAAACTGTTTTTATATTTGTATGCGCTTTATATATGAGTTAAAAAACTCATATGAGAATGAATTAGTAATATATTTTCGAGCGTAATTGTTTAAATAGTATTTAATACGATTGCGTAAATAAAAAAGAAGGAGAATATCAACGTGAAAAAAAGCAAAAATATGGTACCAAGAAAAATTGTTTTAGGATTAATCTTCACATTAACACTTATCAGTACGGTAATATTTACTTCTATTGATGCGAGTTATACAAGTAGAAAGTATACTTCGCAGTATGATAGTAAAGAAGAAGCTATTATTGCTGGTGCAGAATTGAATGAACGTATTGCACTAGAGGGTATGGTGTTACTGAAAAATGAGAATACCGTATTGCCTTTAGAAACTGGCATGGGAACTGATGAGACTAAAGTCAGTGTCTTTGGTTATAAATCGGTATTTCCAGATGGTGGCGGAAGCGCAGATGGCGATACTTCAGATGGTATTGTACGTCTAAGTTCTGATATTTATTCAAGTCTGTCAGACGCTGGCTATAAAGTCAATCCAGTAATTAGAGATGTATATGAACAATGGTCTGAAGACTCAAATGATAATAGAAGTGATTACTGGTTTGCTCAAGATAGCAATTACACAAGTATGCTAGATACAATGCGAAACAGTTATCAAAGTTATGATGATGCTGCAGTTGTTGTACTTACTGCAACAAACTTAGAACCAGATTCGGTTAGTGGTACGACACCTAACATTGATCCAACGACTATGTTAGACCCTGAAGGGAACGTTGTTCCAGATCTACATATGCGTGAACTGGACCAAGGACAATTAGATTTAGTAGATGAAGTCACTGCAAACTTCGATAATGTTATTGTTGTAATTAACTCTTCAGTTCCACTTGAAATGGAGGAACTTCAAAACAATCCACTTGTTGATTCAATTATATTAGCAGGAGAACCTGGTGCAAACGGATTCAATGCACTTGGAATGTTAATGTCTGGTGAAGTTAATTTCTCTGGTAGATTAGCGGACACCTATATGGCAGATTTTACAAAGAACCCTGTTTACAATAACTGGGCAAGAAATGGTGAGTTAGGAAGTCCAGCAGTTGAGGACGACCCAGATACAGAAGTTGATGAATCTGAACCGGCTGTTCCTGCAGGAAACCAATATATCGATGAAGATGGAAACCCACGCGATGGTTGGTTTGTTGATTATGAAGAAGGAATCTATGTTGGGTATAGATACTATGAAACACGCGGTTATGATCAATATTTAATTGATGGTGATTGGTCATGGTATGAGTCAGAAGTTGTTTATCCATTTGGA
>CAZXSS010000036.1:0-3733 GCA_964643385.1 uncultured Candidatus Izemoplasmatales bacterium | reverse complement strand
CTTACATTAACATTAAAAGCTAGCGATATGGCATCATATGACTGGAATGATGCAAATGAAAATGGCATCACTGGATATGAACTTGAAGCTGGCGATTATGATATAAAAATTAGTAAAAATGCACATGATGTTGATACAACATTAACTTATAATGTTGCATCAGATGTACACATTTCAAACAGTGTAACAGGGACTGAAGTAGTCAATCAATTTGATGAAGTTAATGATATTGTAACTGATGAGTTTGATGCCCCATTGTCTCGTGAACAAGTTCAAGGTGAATCGGGACTATCGATTCCAACAACTAGACCTGATACAGCAAGACAAACAATAACTGATTCTGAATTTGCACTTTGGACCCCTACAATTGATGAAGCATATGACGCAGGTCAACCATGGGAAGTATCTGAAGAAAATGCACCAGCAGATCCAGCGCTTCCTTATGATCCAGAAGACACAGAAAACACAAGACCAGAAACTGCAGAAATTATGCTATCTGACATGATAGGTCGTTCATATAACGACCCAATGTGGGAAACATTAATTGATCAGTTAACACTTGATGAAATGACGTCAATGATTAATTTTGCAGGATTTAACACTGCAGGTATTGAATACATTGGAAAACCTCGTACACATGATACCGATGGTCCTAGAGGATGGTCAGGTAGTGGTGTAGGTGGAGATAGAGCACCATTATTTGCCTCAGAAGTTGTTGTTGCAAGTACATGGAATAAAGAACTTGCTTATGAATTCGGTAAGATGATTGGTGAACAAGGGCTTTGGGGTAATAGCGACCTTACTGATGGAGTTAAAACATATACTGGATGGTATGCCCCTGCTATGAATACACACCGAAGCATTTATGACTGGAGATATACATCATATTATTCTGAAGATGGTTATTTAGCGGGTATGATGGCAGCTAATAGTGCCTTAGGTGCAAAAGAAAAAGGTGCATATGTATATATTAAACACTTTGCATTACATGAAGATGGTTCTACTGACCGTGGAATAATCTTATCAGGTCCATCAGCAGGATTATCAGTGTGGGCTAACGAACAAGCTATTCGTGAAGTATACTTAAAACCATTCCAATTGGCTGTTGAAGAAGGCGAAGCAACAGCAGCAATGTCATCATTTAGCCGTGTTGGATATACATGGGCTGGTGGACACTACGGATTACTAACATCAGTACTTCGAGATGAGTGGGGATTCGATGGTATGGTTGTTACGGACATCGCTATTTATGAATATGTTAATATTGATCAAGCAATTCGTGCTGGAGGAGACGCTGTCTTACATGCATTTGCACACCCTATGTTTGCCGTATCAACAGGCGAAGATGCAATGACGCCAACACAATTATCAAGTATCCGTAATGCAACAAAAAATATTTTATACACTACTGCAAATAGTAATGCAATGCAAAATCCGATAGGTTCTGCAGTCAACTATACCGCAAGTAATATAGACACTGCAACCGTTGGAAATGAGCTTACCGTAAACGTTGCAGATGCAGATCTCAATACGTTATGGGATTATTCTACTATCACTTACGAACTTACAAGCGGAACATTACCTGAAGGAATGACATTTGATGCAGCAACAGGTGATATTACTGGTACACCAACCGAAGATGGAACCTATGATTTCATAGTAACCGCAACAGCAGACGGTTATGAACCAGCAGCGTCATCATATCAATTAGTAGTTGAACCTGAACTAACAGAACAAGAAATACTTGATGAAAAATTGGCTACATTAAAAGCTGAAATTATTGCAGCACTTGAATCCGATATTGCTGATAGCAACGCCGACATAATTACACAAATTATTACATCACTTGAGTCGGAAATTGCAACAGGTAACGAAGATACAATTGCGGAAATAGAAGCAGCAATTGATGAAGCAATCAATAGCATCCCAGAACCTACAGAACCACTTACTGCAGATGAGGTAGATCAAATTATTAAAGATAATTTAGACCAAGACGAAGTAGAAGAAACTACAGGATGTGGATCATCAATCGGAACTGGAACGATTATTATACCAGCAATTGTTATTCTTGGAGGAACAGCATTATTCTTTATTAGAAAAAAGTACTAAGTTAAATAATAGTCTTTTATAAAATCAAAAAATAAAGCATAGTAGTAGATTAATCATCTCTGCTACTATGCTTTATGATTATTATTATCAGTAAGTTAAAAAATTATAGCTAACACCTGCAATGGATTATTAAAAACAAAATATTTATTATGAATATTTATTTGGAGGAATTATATATGAACAACAAAGCAATGAAAATGATTTTTACAGCCATGCTAATTCTATTAACAGGAATTATTTTGTCTGCTTGTGGAAGTGAAAGTATTACCTATGACGGCGAAACATTAGCCGATGGAATTATTGGAAATGAATATAATGCTACTGTTGATACAGCAACAGGGGCTGATGATATAAGTTATAGATTGAAGGAAGACAATGAACTTCCTGAAGGGCTATCTTTATCTAGTGACGGAACAATTAGTGGGCAACCTAGCAACGCCGTTGAAAATCATTCCTTTATCGTTGTCGCAAGCAACGATGACGAAACAACAGCTGAAGCAACATTTACTATCACAGTAAAAACTGCTTTAGTTTATGACGGAATGACACTCAATAATGGTCAATTAGGATCAGATTATACAGCAAATATTGGAACTGCTAGTGGTAGTGATGATATCACGTATACACTAAAAAGCGGTGAGGCATTACCAGAGGGGCTAACTTTATCACCTGAGGGCGTTATCTCAGGAACACCTACTGAAGGTGTCACAGAGTATAGCTTTATTGTTGTTGCTAGTGCTGATGGTGCAGCTGATACTGAGGCTGAAATGGTTATAACTATTTTTTCTACACTAGATTTCCAAGGATTGACATTACCAGTTGGTTATGTTGACGAAAGTTATAGTACCAGTATAGCAATATCTGATGTAGGAACTGAAATCACGTATAGTATTAAAGAAGGAAGTACGTTGCCAGATGGACTAACGTTATCTTCTGTTGGCGTCATTTCTGGAACACCTACAACAACAGTTGAAGAGCACACCTTTACTGTTGTAGCAACAGCAAACGAAACAACTTCAGCAGAAGCGACATTCATTTTGAGTGTTGAAGAAGGGTCTGGATCTTCAAATCCAGATACAATTATCTATGATGCATTTACCATAGATGATGCACAATTGGATGAATCATATAATGAAAATATTGCAACGGCAACAGGAACAGAGAACATTCTTTATGCACTGGAATCAGGTAGTACGCTACCAGCAGGATTAAGTTTATCTACTGATGGGATTATTTCTGGGACACCGACTGAATTTGTAACAGACCATACCTTCACAGTAGTCGCAACAGCAATGGGAGCTACAAGCGCAGAAGCGACATTCACACTTTCAGTAAAACGCGAGGTAGAAGCGTATATATTTGAAACTGAACTAACTGACATTAGTGATTTAGAAGGTGGCGGAATCTCTGGAGCACCAAGCTCACCGAACGATATGATTCAGTATAGTCAAAATGCAAGTGGTGATTATTATCTTGGGTTCACACATAGAAAAGATTTAACGTTAACCTATGAGTTCACTTCTGATGTTGCAAGTACAGGGTCATTGACTTTCCGATTGGGAACCGAGCTTAGCACGAGTATGGTGGTTGATCCGACAATCTTAGAAGTTCAAGTCAATGGTGT
>CAZXSS010000035.1:0-13854 GCA_964643385.1 uncultured Candidatus Izemoplasmatales bacterium | reverse complement strand
ATTCCTAATAATGCGCTGATACTTTGTTTGATAACTTCAACATCATTTTTATAATCGAGTTTTGGTAATAAAAGATTATATACTGCATTGAGACTACTCGTTAAGAATGCGAAAAGGGTTAATCCGACCATCATCGCAATGACGTTACCTAATGAAAGGTCTAGTGTTATAAGTAATATTGCTAATCCAATCATTGCTAGTGGGACGGTAAGGATAATGTTGAAGAGAATTTTTGAGCCAATAATAGTTTTTGCGGATAATGGTAAACTTTTAATAATCCAAAAGTTTTTTCCCTCAAGCGATAAACTTATTGCCGATGTGTAAGCCATACTGATTGAAAATGCGAAAATGAGTAAAACTGTCATATCAAGACCCACTGGTATTTCTGAAACATTCATCATAACGGCTTCTATTGACGATCTAAAGATAATACTTGCAAGCGGTAATAAGATAAGAATTAAAGGTCCTAATCCAACGTTAAAAGCATAAATAGGAATATTATATAGTTTTTTAAATTCCTTAATAATTAATGTTTGAACAACATGTCGTTGTTTAAAAACAATATCTTTTTTTGTGCTATGTGTCGCGCTTCTTATGCCTGCTTGATTGAGCTTGTGTACAATAGATGGTGCAAACATGATAAACAATACAAATGGTACTATATTAAAGAGCATTAACCAAAGTAATGATAGGAGATGTTGATGATTAACTGCTTCAACAAACCACCTAAGGGGCGGATAAAACTGTTCAATATTGGTCATGAATGTTTGTTGTCCTAGTAAAGGATTTGTATTTCCTGTATTTGATATAACGAACATAAAGACCATAGACCCAATAAATAAGATTAACATAAGCGCTAAGTTTATCAGTTTTGCATAGCGTAATTTCGCTGTAATTCTTGCTATGAGGTACGCCACAATGGTAACTATGATGAGGGGAATTAAAGGCAGCGTTAAAAACGCAATAATAAAATAAATAATGCTTAACCCAGACCACTCTGCCCAATAAAAATAAGAGAATGCAATGGGTGAGGTGAATAAAAATGCTGATATATATATCAGTAACATCATCACAAGAAGTTTAGCTATAAATAACGTTCTTGGTGTTAACGGTAGTGGCGCAAGCAAATCAAAATCTTTATAATAAAATAGGTAGCCACTCGCACGAACAAATACAAAAAGAATTGATAATCCCATAACATAGGTAAATAAAAAGTTTAATAGTAATGCTTCTAATCCTACATTATGAAATTGTTCAGCCAGATCAAAAAACATAAACCCAATGGCCCCAAAAAAGGTTATAAAGGCATAAAGTATGGCAAAGATAATTAGAACCGCTTTAAGTTTTGATGCGTTTGCATCAAATCCAAGCAGACGTTTTAAGGAAAAATTTTCTTTTATAAAGACGCGGAGTAAGGTTTTAATCATGATGCTTCTGCTGAAAGTTCCATAAAGATATCTTCAAGTGTATTATCTTTAATAACAGATTCTGTATTACCATGCGATATTAGGTTGCCGTTTTTAATAATCGCAACTTTATTACATAATTTTTCCGCGACTTCTAGTACATGGGTTGAAAAGAAAATACTGGTGCCTTGTTTGGTCATGTCTTTAAAGCATTGTTTTAAATTATAACTCGCTTTTGGATCGAGTCCAACAAAGGGTTCATCAAGAAGTAAAAGTTTAGGCGAATGAACCAATGCGCTAATTAAGACAACTTTTTGCTTCATACCATGTGAATAGGATGAGATTGGATTGTTTAATACATCTTCAATTTCAAATAATTGTGCGAACGATTGTATTTTTTGTCTTCTTGTTTCAACATCAACACCAAACACATCGGCAATAAAGTTTAAGTATTGGATGCCTGATAAAGATTCATAAACATCAGGATTATCTGGAATATAAGCGATGCGTTTTTTAACTTCTAATGGATTTTGTTTAACGGAAAACCCATCCACAAGGATATCTCCTTGATCAAAATCAATAATCCCAGCAATTGATTTTAGTAATGTCGTTTTGCCTGCACCGTTATGACCGATAAATGCATATATATCACCTTTTTCAATTGTTATTGAAACATTATCAAGCGCTTGCTTTTTACCGTCATATGACTTTGATACTTGATTAATTTCTAACATAGGGATTCCTCCATTGTGATTATTGTCTTTCATTTAAGTAATGGTTAATCTTGGTTACAATTAAATCCACTGCGATATCGTGACTGCGGTCATTTGGAATAATCACATCGGCATAGCGCTTTGTTGGTTTAACAAACCTGTGAAACATGGGTTTTACTGTACTTTGGTATTGTGCTATAACATTATCTAAAGTCCGACCACGTTCATTAATATCTCGGAGTAAACGCCTTATTAACCGCGTATCATCATCGAGTTCTACATAAATATTCATATCCGATAAATCGCGAATTTTTTCATTTTCTAAAATTAAAATACCCTCAACAATAATAATCGACTTAGGGCTCACTGTTTCACTTTTTTCACTCCGGGTATAATTCACAAAATCGTATAATGGTTTGTTGACTGATTGTCCTTTTAAAAGCTCGATGAGATGTTTATAAAGCAAATCATTATCTAATGATTTTGGATGGTCATAGTTGGTTCGTTTGCGCTCTTCTAATGGCATATGAGCCTGATCTAAATAATAATCATCGTGTTTAATGATTAAGACATCGTCAATGGATGCTTTTTTTAATATTTCTTCTACCACCGTAGTTTTACCTGAGGCTGAACCACCAGCGACTAAAAATAGTAAACTTTTCATTGTATCATCCTTTTTAAATAATTATCATATATAGTATAGCATTATCATATCATTTAAAACATATCGTTTGACAAAAATATTCATAAAATGGCATAGTATAAGTACCTGAGGAGGTGCTTTATGAAACAAGTCGAGTTTGAAGTCATTGGAATGCACTGTGTTAGTTGTTCAATGGGGATTAGAAAACTTGTTCAAAAGTTAAAAACCGTTGATCAAGCAGATGTAGAACTTGGTACAAGTAAACTATTTGTCACATATAAAGAAGATAACCCTGATCCAAAAGGTGTCGTTGATGCCGTTGCACGACTAGGCTATCGAGCCGTTCCAAAACTGTAAAAAGGAGACAATTTGTCTCCTTTTTTAATAAAAAATTTCGATGAGTTGCATCTGGTCATTAACCCGTGACACTGATGCTTGTTTTATGTAGTGTACCCCATCATTAGCTTTATATGCTAACATGTGCTTACAATATAACATATTATCGCTAAACATCGTGTTCATAGGGTCAAGTCCGACAATATCAAACACGCCTTTTAGATGGTTATCATATGCTTTCATTTTGGTTTCAATATTAATATTGACGGTGTCTTTATAGGTGTTAACTAAGTGTTCAATCACGGGGTCTTTTTTAGGAATAGACACATCTTTCGTTGTTATCTGATTACAAACAAGTGAACTGATATTCATCGTTTCTTCACCAACTCTATGATTAAACGCAATCGTATTATTTTCAGCGAGTAACAAAAGTAATGCACCACTTGTATAATTAATTGCACGAATCGGAATTAGTTTAGCGCGGTCTAAAAGTGTTTCTTTGAGGCGGTCTAGTGTTTGGTTATATACTGGTGTATTTAGTTGTTTTAAGGCGCTTAACTCAACATAGACAGCCATTCCCTCTATCGTTTCGATAGCTGATTCATAACGATACGCCATAGGATAATGTTTTTTACGGTATTGTTTTAAGGCGCAAAGAGTTTTGAAATCATCGATAGAAAAATGATCAATCATCCCACTAATCAATACGTGTTCTTTAAATTTAAGTGTTAAATTATGCGCATCATAAGGGTATTTAACGGCCATAATTTCATTTGGAAATCGTGGATCATTTTGTTTCATTTGATAGGCATGAAACATCTCATGTACGATTTTTGAGGTAAGTACATCAATGTTTTTTATCTCTTGATTATCGATATACCAAATTGCAATGTAATTCCCTTCAAACTGTATTGAGGTGTTTCCATAAAATTGATCGGTCTTATCAATGACGCGAGATGCAAAATAAACATGCGTATCATCATATAACGCAAAAGGCATTTGAGAAAACCCGTCAAAAAGACGGGTAAAATCTATCGTATCGATTTTTTCTTTGATTTCATTATACAGTGTTTGCATTGGCTTAGCCTTTAGTCAAGTTTTTTTCAAGTAGTGTTTTAATATCTTTTAAGTAATCTTCTGTATGTTTGGTTTGTTCTTTGATGGCTTGATCGGCTTTTGCTTTTTCTTCTTTCTGGCGTGTTTCTTCTAACCGCTGTTTAGCAGTGAGTTTGTCATGGGCATGGGTGTATAATCTAAAGAAAATGAATACAACAAACGCGACAATAATAAAATCAATGATATTTTGAATGAAGGTTCCATAATATATGGCATTTTCTGTAATGTTTTCTGCCTCATTGGCTTCGGTGATGACGTATTTATAATTAGTAAATCCGTCTTTACCTGTGATTAAACTTACAATTGGCATAATTAGATCTTTTACCATACTTTGGACAATACGTGTAAAAGCTGTCCCAATAACTACAGCGATGGCTAATTCAACAATACTTCCTTTAGTAACAAAGGTTCGAAAATCGTTCATAAATTTTTTCATTATATTCGCTCCTTATTAATCATAATCATAATCTTCATCAATTTCACCATGAATGCGTCTTCCTGTAGCCATGGCTTTATACCAAGCATCTTGCATAATATCACCGTATTTTGTATTAATGGCGCTACTGTGTGAATACGCGAGTTCAACGAGTTCTAAGTTCAATAAGCGGTCATCGTACCATACAAACGCTAACCACCGATCGAAATTCCCTTTTCTTGTATCTAATGAATCATCCCATTCTAAAACAATGGTTTCTGCATTAGCGAGTTTTATACACGTAAAATCACTTGCAGCTTGTCCCCACGGTTCTAAACCATAGTTGGTTTCTGGTGTATCGACACCGATAAACCGTACAGAATCAATTACATCACCGTCAACTTCGCGAAAATGGAACGTATCGCCATCGACACATTGTGTCAGTATTACTTCGCCAATACCGTCTTCAAAAAATGATTTGCCTTCATACTCAGCCTCAAGTGATAATGAGTCTGTGAGTTCAGTATCTAGCGCCGTTGGGTCTTCTTCTTCTGGTTCGTCTTTACATGCGGCTAAAGTTAAAGCAATCGTAAGCATTAACCCTAGTAATAATATTTTTTTCATAAATCTCATCCTTTATACTTTCTAATCTTATTATAACATATTTATTGTGAGTTCTCTGTGATACAAAAAAGGTACAGTTTTTTATACTGTATCTTTCTTATTTGGTGGTTGGTAAAATAATCCGAATCAAATCGATGCGTTTATGTGTCGTTTTAATAACTTTATAGGTGATGTCATTCACTTTAAATGTGTCTCCAGGTGTTTTAGGGATTTTCCCTAAATGATGTATCACAAAACCACTTAACGTATCATATTCGGGTTTTAGACGTTCAATATTTAAGTTTAATCTGCGGTTAACATCTTGTATATGTATTTGGCCACGAACTAAATAGGTGTGATTATTCTCTTTTGATATATCATCATCTGATATATCATGTTCATCATATATATCACCAACGATTTCTTCTAATAAGTCTTCCATCGTGACTAACCCTTTAAATCCTCCATATTCATCAATGATAAATGCCATATGTTCTTTCATTTGTTTCATCGTTTTAAATAAATCATTAATTTTTATATGTGTAGGAATAAGGTAGGGTTCTCTTATTAAAGGCTTAATAGAGTCTGTTTTAGCTATGGATTCAGCTAATAAATCTTTAGCAATAATAACTCCTTTAATGTTATCATGTGTTGCTTCATAAACAGGAATGCGTGAATAGCCATATGATTTGATAAATGCCATGACATCTTTTACTGTGCTTGTATCTTTGAGCATTTTGACATTGACTCTTGGGGTCATGATGTTTTCTGCAGTTAAATCATCAAAGGTAAAAATATTTTCTAACATCTCTTTTTCACTGCGCGCATATAAGCCTTGAAAATGACCAGTTAAAATCATTTCTTTAATATCGCGTTCTTTAATTTTTTCATCAGGACTGATTGGATCTATTCTAAATAATTTTAAAACCAGATTGGTAGATAATGACAGTAATTTAACAAATGGTTTTGTCATAATCATTACAATCCATACAGGTTTTGCGGCAATAAGAGAATAGCCAAGCGCATGGCGCATGGCAATCCGCTTTGGAACGAGTTCTCCAAATACCAGCGTAATATATGACAAGATAATGGTTATCACAATAACCGCAACATTATTTGGTAAAGCGATATTAAATCTATCAAACAGCGCTACTAAATTGCTAGATAACCGAGCGCCTGCGAACGCACTCGATAAGAAACCTGCGAGTGTTATCGCAACTTGAATGGTCGATAAATACCTAGTGGCATCTTTTGTGACTTTTTTTAATAATATGGCATTTTTGTTGCCGTCTTCGGCTTTTTGTTTGATGGCTTGTGGTTTGACAGTAACAAGTGCCATTTCAGCTGCGGCAAAAAACCCATTGACAAAAATAAGTCCTAATATAACAAGTAATATAATAATATTTTCCATGATCTACCTCTTCATTATAACTAAATTTAGGTTACGTGTAATGCGCGTAATACGGCAATCAAAATAATTGCACCTAAGGTTGCCATAAGAAACCCCTGAAAAGAAAATTCGGTAATTGTTCCAACACCAGCAAGCGTTCCTAACCAACCGCCAATCAGTGCACCAAGTAAGCCAATAATAATATTTTTAATAAGGCCTCTTCTTCTTGTATTCATAACGATATTTGCGGCCCATCCGACGATGAGTCCAAATAATATCCACATAAAAAATCCCATGCATCATGCTCCTTTATCATCTGTATTGTTTTTTAATTGATCTTGTGTTCGGGGGTCTAATTTTCCAAAGTATAATAATCCAACAAGCATCCACCCTAAAGATAATATGCTAGCGGCGATAAACAATGGCCAAGGACCAAAGTTATAAATAAGTGGGACACTAAGTGCGGTAATGAGTCCACCACCAATAAATGGTTCAAATAAGAGTTGCATATACCCAAAGGCTTCTAAAGAAGGGGTTTTTCCTTTGCTATCAACAATTCTAATCAAAATGAGTCCAACCGCCGTCATACCCATCGATTGTCCATAATCACCAATACCGCGTTCAAACCAGTATTTTGGAATCATCCGTTTGCCTAAATATAAGAAAACAAATAGATTCCAGGCAATCCCTACGATGGCTAATGTTAAAAATATGCCGATATGGGCAAAAATCACGCTAAGTGACAATCCAGCTAAGGCGCTTACAACTAAAAAATCTAATGCTAGTCCTTGTATTCTTTCAATCATAGCGCGGTCAAACAGGTTATATTTATCAAATTTATTGACAATGAATTGAACACATACGCCCCCGAGCATTGCAAGTGGGAAGAGCGGAATATGCGCGAATAATTCAATGCCACCATTGCGTGCCCAAGTTACTTGTTCAAACCATTTTAAGGCTTCTAAAAACCCTAATCCAACAACAATCGCAAGTGCATATAAACCAAGGTGCATGGCTAGGGGTTCAATTGATTCTGTTGAAACGGATAATGACATCGTTTTTTTACGCATATCTTGAGGTATAATCCCTGTTTTTTTAATCGACTCAACCTCTTTTTTTTCTTTTAAATACACGGTGTGATTATGTCGGACGCCATAATTAATTAAAATCACACCAAGGATAAGTCCACCAACCACACCAACAGTTGCTAGACCTAAAGCAAGATCGGTTCCTTCACTAAAACCGAGTTCATTGAAGGTATTAGATAACCCTGCAGCGGTACCATGACCGCCTTCAAACCCAATTTCAATGAGTGCACCAACCATCGGTTGTGCATCGAATAGAGGGACAAGAAAAAGCATGGTTACTAAAATTCCAAATACATATTGTCCCCACGCAGCGGTTTGTGCATACGCTAGTTGTGGTCCGGATACGTCTATTATGGCTTTACCCTTGGGTGTTTTTTTACCCAAGAATAACCCAGCAAAAATAACAGTAATCAATAGACCGGGTATGGTTTTGAAAATATTGATAATTGATTCATTAAACAACCCATAGGCAAATGCATCACCTGGGATGATTGCACCTAAAACCTCTGGACCTAAAAACAAAAGCAAAAATCCCCCAATAATAGAAGACGGTATAAAATATTTATAAAAAATGGGTATAATAGAGCGCAATCCTTTACCGATTAGTAAGAAAATTGCAAGAATAACGATGGTTAACCCAACCATATTTGCAGACACACTATCCCTCTATTCTTTATAATCTATTCCTATTATAACAAATTAACCGCAATAAATAAAAAAACCCCTTAAAGTAGGGGTTAAAACTTTTTAATTAGTTTACCATTTTCATATAATGCATCATATTCAACTTGTCCATCTGGACTAAACCGCTGCCACTGACCGTGTTTTTTGCCATTTTTATATTCACCAGTTTTCCACATATGACCGTTGGCACGGTAATATTTCCATTCGCCTTCTTTTTTATTTTTGGCAAATCGTCCCCGCGCTTTTAGTTCACCGCTTTTATAGTAGTACGTTAGCACATCATCGTGAAGGTCATACACTTGCTGTCCATTTGCAAAGATTTTTTTATCTAACATGCGATTACCTCCTTTTTCTACTTCTATTATAACAGCATTTCAAGACATTGAAACAGTTATTTTGGTTGTGTATAGTTTTTTTAAATATTCTTTGTAATCGTTTACAAACTGACTGTCTATATTATAGTAAGAGATAAAAAAGGCCTCATAAGAGGCCTTTAATTAGTCTTTGTAAGCATTAACAATATCATCAACGAGATTAGGAGGTACCTCTTCATAACGTACAAATTCACGTGAAAAGAAGCCGCTTCCTTGCGTCATCGCTTTTAAATCGATGGTATAACGAATGATTTCAGCTTCTGGTGCTTCTGCGACAATTTCTTGTTTGCCACCACTTAATGGGTTCATCCCAAGAACACGTCCTCGGCGCTTGTTAATATCCCCCATAACATCGCCAACGTAATCATCTTTGACCTGGATATTCAATTTCATAATTGGTTCAAGTATGGTTGGTTTTGCATCTTTTAAAGCGTTTTTGAATGCAAGTGATGCAGCGAGTTTAAATGAAATTTCATTAGAATCAACAGGATGATAGCTTCCATCAAACAAGTTTGCTTGAACCCCAATCACTGGAAATCCAGCTAGTGGCCCTTTTTTAAATGTTTCGATAAGCCCTTTTTCAACGGCAGGAATATAGTTTTTAGGAACCGACCCACCGTGGATGGTTTCAATAAATTCAAACTCATTTTCATTTGGATCAATTGGTTTAAATTTAATGTTTACAACACCGAATTGACCAGACCCACCAGATTGTTTTTTATGGCGACCCTCTGCTTCTGCAGGTTTTTTAATAGTTTCTCTATAAACGATTTTTTGTTCGTCGGTATCAACATCAACTTTGAACATGTTTTTCATTTTTTCTAAAATATAGTTAATATGGCTCATCCCTTGTCCAGCGATTAACAATTGATTGGTTTCACTATTACGTTGGACAGTAAATGATGGATCTTCTACATTGAGTTTATGTAAGACATCAGAAATTTTATCTTCATCTTTTTTCTGTTTTGGATGGATGGCAACATAAATTGTCGGTGATGGTGTATCAGCTTTGCGGTAAAGAATTGGTTCTTTCGGATCACATACAGTATGTCCTGTATGGAGTTGATCGAGCTTACTCACTGCACCAATATCGCCTGCGTGTAATGTATCCATTGGCAATTGTTCTTTTCCTCTTAAGCCAAATAAGGATCCGACTTTCACGGTTTCACCGGTGTTTGCGATGAGGATTTGTTGTCCTGATTTAAGGGTTCCAGAATAGGCTTTGATTAGACTAACAGACCCGATAAAGGGATCAACTGTAGTTTTGAATACATGGCCAGAAAACGGTTCCTCATCATCCGTTTCACGGATAATTTTTTCTCCCGTTTCTGGATGTTTCCCTGATTTTGGTTTTAAATCATTTGGGGCAGGCATATATTTACCAATGATTTCTAACATTGCACAAATACTAATATCTTCTTTTGCTGAACCAAAAACGAGTGGTTTTAAATCACCCGCTAAGACACCTTGTCTTAATCCAGTATTAATTTCATCTTCAGTTAGTTTATCACCATTAAAATGTTTTTCCAACATTTCTTCTGATGTTTCAGCGACTGATTCTTCAATACGTTCTCTTAACTCGGATACTTTGTCTTTTAAGTCGTCTGGAATAGGGGCATCAACAGTTTTATCACCTTCGTGGACACGACCTTTCATCTCGACTAAATCAACATACCCTTTAAACTCATCAGCGGTCCCTATTGGCCATAAAAATGGGACAGCTTGATAACCAATAATATCATGAATTTTGGTAATTATTGCTTGAAAATCAATGTTTTCCTTGTCCATTTTATTAATAAAAATGACGGTAGGAATATTGCGTTCGTTTAGTTCATGTAATATTCGATCAGTACTGATATCGATTCCTTTCGTTCCGTCAATCATTAAAACGGCACCTTTTACAACATTTAATGCTTGATACACGTCACTAAGTAATTCTTCGTTACCTGGTGTGTCTAAAAAATTGAATTTGTAGCCTTCGTACTCAGCTGGAATTAGCGTCATTGAAAGCGAGGATTGGTGCGCTTGTTCTTCAATTAAGTAGTCTGATGTTGTATCTTTTCCTTCAACGCTTCCTTTGGTACTTTTAGCTCCGGTTTTATACAAAACCGACTCCATAAAAGAGGTTTTACCTGACCCTAGATGACCCATGACTGCAATCGTACGGATGTTGTCAACTGCGTAAGTTTTCATTATGTGCATCCCTCCAAAATATAGTTGAAATGAATATGAATACCCTTTCATTATAGCAAACTCAAGACTTTATTGTCTATTAGTTTTAAAGAATTATAAAAAAACTCTCGATTAAAAGAAAAATGATGCATAGAATACGGTCTCTATGCATCAATAAAACATCTATACTTTAATAATAATTGGTGCCTTTGTCACATCGATACTGTGGTTTTCAACTTCTATTTTTTCACCTGTAATGATGTTAGAATACTGACGATCATCTATTGCAACTTTGATGGTACCGCGTTCTTTACCTACGTTAAATATCCCTAAAACCAACTGATCATCTAATGCATAACTGGCAACAATCACATCTTTATCTTTTGCTTTTTCTATCTTATACACACCTTTATAGAAGATAGGATTATTGACAATGTCACGACACTTTTTAATAAACGCGGATAAATCAGTCCCCGTTCTATCAATCACATCTTTATTAAATAAGTCTGGATGTTTGGCATCACTAAACTCACCGCCATTATAAATCATTGTCGCACCTTTATTAAAGAAGCTAAACGCATGCCAGTTACGTAATAGTGTATCGTCTCCATTCAAAAACTTAGCGATTCTTCCAAAATCATGATTTTCAAGATTACGACATTTAATATAGTTTTTAGGATAGATTTCTTCTTGTCTCATCAGCCAATCAAGGTAATCTTCAAGTGGGCCCTCATTAAGTAAATATTTTTCAAAAGCCTCATGGGTATCATAATCATACGCCATATCAAAAACTTGAAATAGTTCACCTTCACTTAACCCATCAAACCCTTGATCTCTAAATGCTTTCAAGAATGGTCCGTGCACTGATTCTGTTAACCATATCGTATCATTATTTACCTGTTTTACTGCTTTTCGTGCTTCTTTTAAAAAGTCTAGTGGTAGAAAACTCGCAACATCAAACCGAAACCCATCAACACCCATTTTGGTGTAATAAATTAAGTTATCAATAAGGTATGTCCATAGACCTCTATTTTTACTGTAGTCTAAATCAGTAATATCCCACCAATCCCCTACTCTATTAGAAAACGCACCTTTAGCATCACGATAAAAATATTCAGGATGGTCTTGTAACAATTTTGAATCATATGATGTATGATTAAACACAATATCCATCATCAACTTCATATCTTTATCATGTACCGCATCAATTAACGCTTGAAAGTCTTCTAGTGTACCTAGTTCCGCATTAATTTCATAGTAATCTTTAATTGAGTAAGGACTCCCAAGTTTTCCTTTTCGGTCGACTTCACCAATCGGATGAATTGGTAATAAATAGACAATGTCAGTTCCTAAGGCTTTAATTCTGTCTAAATCATCTTTTACTGCATCGAAGGTTCCTGCCTCTGAGTAATTGCGCACATACACTTGATAAATCATGGTATTTCTTAATTTAATATCTGTGGTTTGACTCACAAAAATCACTTCCTTTTAAAATTTTATTGTTCCTTTACCTTTATACCCGCTTAAGAGATAACAAATCCCTGGGACCAATAATAAAGAAAAACTAAAAATAACGATTAATCCCCCATAAATCATTTGATAAAGATATAATTTGTTTGCGGTCTTTTCAGTGTACTTTCCTTTTAGGAACTTAGTAAATATAATAAAGTTTACAATGAATATAGGTAGGACGATGGTGCCTACAATCGCAAATAATACGATAACAATCAACATAAGACTCTCAAGTCCAGTTAATGGACTCGCTGGGTTTGCGCCATCTGAAAATATTATATCAAGTAAAAAATCAAGACTGAAGTCAGATAGTAAATATAATCCTAATGCGATTGCCAAAAACCCAATGGAGGCAATCCCTTCAAATACAAGCGCGATGATTGTCAGCCTTCTTGAGTCACTATTCATTACATGCATAGGAAAACTGCCTCCTGTCTTTTTATTAAGTATTTCATTATTATATAATAGATTGCTTTAATATAATGAAATATAATCATTTCTGATTTAAATAGACGTGATTAGATTACTTGTTGATGAAAAAATTTATGTGGTAGCCACCTTATTTTAATCTATTATATCATGCCTAGATATATATGTATAAGTAATCTTAGATTCTATATTTTCAATAGACTACATCACGTTTGCAATTTTCTATTAGGTATGTTACATTGTAAAAAGAACAAAAAAAATATAAGGAGTTTTACTGTGTTTAAAATGAAAAAAGGATTAGTTCTTCTTATAGGACTTGTATCTATATTCGCCCTAACAGCATGTAATAATGAAAATGATGAACCTGAAGATGAAGTAATCGCTACAGTCAATGAGGAAAACATCTATGAATCTACATGGGAAAAATCAGTTGATCGTATGATACTTAGTTACCAACAACAAGGAATGGACGTTGAATCTGAACAAGGTCAAATGCTAGTTGAACAAATTGAAACACAAGCACTAGAACAACTCATCAATCAAACCTTACTATATCAAGAGGCAAAGGCCAATGATTTAGAAGTTGACACCGAAGACGCACAAGCTGATTTAAATGAGTTAAAGCAAGGCTATGAATCTGAAGAAGCTTTTGCATCTGCCTTAGAAACCCATCTTTTTACAGAAGATGAATTTCTTACCTTACTACAAACCGACCTTTCAATTACAGCTTATTTAGAAGCAACATTAGATGACATCACTGTTTCTGAAGAAGAAAAATTAGCTTATTATGTTAAATATATAGAACAAATTGAAGAGGAAGAAGACATTCCAGCTTATGTGGATGTCGAAGAAAACATCGAAGCTCAACTTGCTGGTGAAGCTGAACAAGAACAAATTACATTACTATTAGAAGACCTTAAAGCATCTAGCGATATCGAAAAAAATCTATAATTATTTAGCGTACACTGTTTTT
>CAZXSS010000034.1:10329-14118 GCA_964643385.1 uncultured Candidatus Izemoplasmatales bacterium | reverse complement strand
ACTAAAAAAGTTCTCCTAGGAGAACTTTTTTTATAGTGTAATAATATCACCAGTTTGAATATGGTGGAGCTGATTTTGCATAATTTTTTTTAAATGATGATACGGGTTTATCCCGGTACAATGACCAGTGTAGTAGGTTGATTTTGTCTCTTTTAAATACGTTCCAATCGTTTTTATTACAGGGATTGATTCCTCGCGTTGTGCATCTAAGCGTGAAAGGTGGAATCCACCAATAACAATGTCAGGATGCACGCCCTTTCTATAAATTGCCGTATTTAAAATATTAACAATCCCGCGGTGACCACAACCAGTAAACAGCACTTGTTTGCCTTGGTCTTTCACAATTAAATGTTGTTCGTGATTAAAGTCATCGGCTAGTAAGTTTCCTTTATCATCAAGTTTATATAGTCCATCATTGGCAAGAGGACTAAGCGATTCTTCTTGAACGTCGGAGAAAATCATTAATTCATCATCGATTTTAATGGTATTTTTAGTAAATACAATTTGATTATGAGGCATTAAACTATCGTCTAAGCCAATGGACACATAGCTCTCATTGCGTTTACTATAATGGATATCAAAGGCTTCAGGATGAATATAAATCTTCGCGTGGGCATTGATGTTTAAAAAAGCAAGTAAACCCCCACCATGGTCTTTGTGGCCATGAGAAATGACTACGGTATCAATACGTGAAAGATCTATATCAAGTTTTTTAGCATTATCAATCACCGCGCCAGTTGCCCCAAGGTCAAACAAGACATGATGATTTGCTGTTTCAATATAAAAACTTAATCCATGCTCACTGAGTAAAATATCATCTTGTGAGGTGTTCTCAATTAAGCATACAATTTTCATCTTATCCCTCTTCTCTAACGTTTTGAGCCCTTTTTTCTAGTGCATCAACACGCGCTTTTAACGCATTGATGTCTTCACGCAATGTATGGTGCTTATGAGATTGATGTGATTCTGATGAACATTCGTCTTGATGATTTCTTTGACATGCTTTATTATGTTCTCTTCGCATCCTTCTTTGTGGCATATTTTCACCTCATTTTATTATTGACATATGTTAATAACACATCTATTATACACAATATGTGACATATGTCAATAACAATTACCGGTTATATACACCAACTAATCGAGCCATACCGATAACATGGGGCGCTATTTTATTGAAAAAGATGTCTTCAGAAAGCCCTTCTTGTAAACTAATGGCTTCATCTAAAGCAAACAAGATGTAATAGTAATAATGGGTCCCATGACCTTTTGGCGGCATTGGCCCACCGTAATTAAGTTTCCCAAAGTCGTTTAATCCCTCTGTATATGCTTTTGTTCCAGCTTCAATCGTGCGAATATTGGCAGGAATATTATAAAGCATCCAGTGCATGAACCCATATCCCGTTGTCTTAACAACAGGCGCATCTGGGTCATGACAAATAAGTGCAAATGATCTTGTGCCTTCGGGTACTTGTTTGATTTTAAACGATGGTGATATATTATCTCCTTCACCTGTAAAACGTTTGGGAATCAGTTTATGAGCCGTAATATCTTGGCTTTCGAGTATCATACTTTTATCAGCAATTTTCATATGTTATCCTCCTATAAAATAATGATCTTACTTATATTTTATCATACAGCAAGGAAATAAAAAAACACATCTTATGATGTGTTTATCCTTTAAGCGATGGCTGCATAATTTTTCGTTGTCGACGGTTTGTCCTTACAGTGCCATAAACACCAATGATGATAAGACTCGCACCAATAATGTGATACCTGTATATTGGTTCATTTAAAAATAGAGATCCTGCTATGACTGCGGTAACCGTTGCTAAATTTGCATAGATACTAATAACGTGCGCTTCTAATTGACCCAATGCATAATTCATTAAGAAAAAGGCAATGATGGATGCAATTAATCCTAAATAAAGAATCGGTAGAAGTAATTCTGTATGCCCTAAGTTCGTGACATAATCTAAAGGACGGTTTTGAACTAAAAGTTGGACAATATATATCCCGTTAAACACTATGGCACCAGAAAACATCATAAAATATGTCACTTCATAGGGCTTTAATGTTCGTGATGCACTACGTGAGGCAATATTGTAAGCCGCCGCAGATACGACAGCTAAAAAGAGTAAAATAAACCCTAATGTCTCACCTTCAATGCCAGTTGGTGATTTCGATATTTGAATATATATTACCCCAAAAACACTAAGTCCAATAAATGCATATTGAATGGGTTTCGGTTTTTCTTTTAAAATAATTGCACTCATAACGCTAACAACAATAGGAATAAGGGCAATCATCATACCCGCTTCTCCACTGGTTGTATAGTTTAATCCGTAGGTTTCAAATAAAAAGTATAAAATCGGCTGAAATAAAGCAACAAAAAAAAGTGGTTTAAAGTGGGTCATCGAAAACCTAATTTTAACGACTTTTAAACGGCGAATAATTTCAAATCCTAAAAAAGCAATTAAAAATCGATACGCAATTAATCCTATCGGCGTAACATAACTCAGTGCTGTTTTTGAAAACATAAACGTAAAGCCAAAAATAATGGCAAATGAGACCCCTGCTACGTGGGCTTTATTGATTGTCATAGTATTCCTCCAAAATCATATGTCGTTAAAAATTATAGCGCATATAACAGTAAATTCATACCCTAAAAAAAAGAAAAAGTATGCCTTCGCATACTTTTTAATATAAAATTGATTCTAATAAGGCTTCGCTTTTCTCTTTACCTTCAAAATAGGTAATGATTTCTGTCACAAATTGATAAATAGTTCCGGCGCTTCTACTGGTAATAATATTGCCATCAGTGACGGCTTTTTCATCTGGTAGATAGATGCCCTTAGGCATATCTTTTTCAGCCCCTTTAAAACAGGTGAATCGTTTACCATCAAGTAACCCTGCTTGACCTAAGAAGCGCGGTCCAGCACAAATGGCGGCAATCACTTTACCACATTCATTAAAGGCTTTTGCTAAGTGTTTAATTCGAACATCTTGATCAACAGTTTCAGCAACATATTTGCCACCTGGAATAATTAAAAAATCAAAATCTTCAGGACCAACATCCCCTAAAAAAGCATCAGCTTTAACTTTGGTTTGATAGGCCATTTCTAAGTCTCTTGTTGATTCTAACGTTGCGCTAATAATATCATATCCGGCACGGGTTAACAGCGCCTTTGTTGCAATCGCTTCTAGGTCTTCATTGTTGTGATTCCAAAGAATTAAACCTTTCATTGTAACCCTCCTATAGATTTATTTTCGGTTAAATACTTTATCGTAGCCGCCTGCACCATAATGCAAACATTTACTGACACGACTAATCGTCGTCGCACTTGCGCCTGTTTCTTGTTCAATGGCTTGATATGTTCTTCCTTCATGAAGCATTTTAGCGATGTTAAACCGTAAACTAAATTCTTTTAGTTCTTGAATCGTTGCAATATCTTCAAAGAATGCGTAATAATCGTCAATCGTTTCTAATGTCATCATATGTTCAAAAAGTGCATCCGTCGCTTCATTTTTAAACCGGCTCATTTAAATCACCTCTAATATCTAACTTTAGTATATCATACCTACATATTACAAAAAAGTAAAGCTTAAGAAAAAACCACATTGCTGTGGTTTTAGATTATTTTTTGGTTAGTATTCAGTTTTTTTATCTAAGACAATAACAACCTTAGCTGATTCTATAGGCTGATCTAGCTTAACACCAAATGGCGTTCTTGAAAAAGCTACAGCATTTTGATTAATACGGACATGTTTAATCTCATAATCACCATA
>CAZXSS010000034.1:0-10229 GCA_964643385.1 uncultured Candidatus Izemoplasmatales bacterium | reverse complement strand
ACCGGGCTTATCGCCAATGATGGTTGCGTTACTTCCGTCAATGCGAACCCCTTTAAAGTTGTTAAGCAACATGTGTCTTACCGTGCTTGGATTCATTATAATTAACGCAAGTAAGTCTTGCCATAAATCGCGCCACCCTTTACCGCCGCGACCGTAATCGTGATGTGGCATAAAAGAATTCCCGTAGATACGTCTTAATGTTGGTTGGAGTGAAACCCATTTTAACCATCCATTTAGTGATGGGTTAGTAAACCGAAATGCCAATGAGGAAAGGTGCGTTTCCCAGTCTTTGTGTGTTTTATCTTTTAAGGTGTCAAAGCTATCTTCACTTAAGTTTGATTTTGTCTTATAAATGGTCTCTTCATCATCACTAATGATGAGTGATAATGTCAATGTGTATGTTTCATTTTCTTTTAAGGTCACTTTTTCATATTCCAAGCCAGCTACCGCTTCATATCCAGCAACGATATCCCCTAGATTGTGTGGTGATTTAGGTATCTTTTTTAACAACAACTGGGTCGAGTAATGAATGCCCTTCACCAGTAAAGGTTTCAAGTACCGGGTGATACTGTTTCACTGATTGATGATGAGAACTATGAGCCACAACACCATAATAGCGGTGATTGATAACATGTCCTCTTTCATCAAAAGAGAACGTTGGATGATTGATAATGCCTTGATCAATTAACTTAACGCGGTTAAGTAATGATGTTACATGCCGGTGGTCACGTATGGTATCGGCACTACGACCATAAAGGGGAATTCCTATAACGGGTTTTATCGTTAACGGCTCTTGCTTGGTATTGGTTAGTGTAATTTTGTGCATTTCTTGGTAGGTTTCATTCGTGGGAACAAAACTTTCAATTTTACACGTAAAAAGCTCATGGTTTCTAGTAATGGTGTGGGCTAAAAAATCGCCCTTTAAATCCACACGATCTGGCGTGAGAATTTGAACTGGTGTTAGCCCTGTTGTACTCCAGGTAAACGAGTCATTAATGTTAAAAAAGACATGCCGTTTCATTAACGAATGCTTTAAATCTTCAGCAGTACTTGGCACCAATAAGAAACTGTTTTGATCAACCGTTGCATCTCCCCCAAGTTGTGGGGTGATTGAACTTTTCATTGCGGTGAAATTACACATCGGAAAATAGGTGTAACTTAAATCAGTCACGTCTTTAATCTGAAATGTTCCGTCTGCATTTAAGGTTAATTTGCTATTCATAGGTAAACTCCATTCTACGCATCATGGCACTATTAATATACTATTATTTGTATATATTAATTGTTTTTGTTAATGTCTGCTTTAATTTGATTAATCAATGATTCCATCGTAGTGTCATCAATATCCTTATGACGTTTATACCGGTCTAACATCCGCCAAATTGGTTCTTCTTTTTCATGCCACCGTAACGTACGGTAATTGCTCTCTATATAGGCAAACCACGTTGGATAATACAGTTCTAAATACTTAACTGGATAATCAATTGTCATGTGCGGTATAAATGGTATTTGATCGGTAATATTTATGGTATGTGTACTTGCAATATCACGGCAATTTTGACCTAAACTCAAAGTATACGTTCCATTGTAGACAACAAAGCTGTGACGATTGACATCGTAAGTTTCAAATGCGTCTAATGGAACAGCAATCGTTATGGTTTTAGATTCTTTTCCATCTACCCATACTTTTTTAAATGCTTTCAACTCTTTTTTTGGTTTAATGAGATAAGGAATTGATGTTCCTACATAGATTTGAACGGTCTCATATGCACCAATATCACTTGTGTTTTCTAAGGTAACGGTTGCTGTAATATACGCGCTATCATTTGTTGATTGTGTCTTCCAGGTGATATCTTTATAAGCGATATCAGCATAACTTAAGCCATATCCAAATGGATATAAAACATCATAATCATGGGTATCATAATACCGGTATCCATTCATAATTAAATCTTGATGGTAGTCTGCTTTAGCGAGTTGAGGAAAGGTCCCATAATGTGGTGTGTTTTCTATTTTTAATGGGAAAGTCTCTTGAAGACGACCACTAGGGCTGATACATCCAGTAACAACATCAACGATGGCTTCGCCTGCTGCACCGCCTAAAAACCATGTTTCAAGCATTGCTCGGCTATGTGGTATAACGTTTCTAAGGTCTAGTGCGCTTCCGTTACTTAAAATTACAATAATATTTTTATTTACCTTTCGAATGGCATCAAAGACCTCAAGGTGAGCACTCGGTAAGTGTATGTGTTCGCGGTCTTTTCCTTCCGTTTCAATGACATCAGTTGTCCCAGTAAAGAATAAGACTGTATCACTCTCTTTAGCTACAGTAACAGCTAAGTCTAAACTGGCCTGAGTTGTATCATTTTCATGATAGCCAGGTGCATAATTAATATTTTTAAATACCGCTTCAAACGCTTTGTAGGGAATTTCTTGATTATAAGGCTTAACCGTTGCACTACCCCCACCATTGGTCCGTGGGTGTTTAGCGAACTCACCAATAATACCAAGAGTTTGTGCTGTATCTTTTAGTGGTAGTATGCCATCATTTTCAAGTAAAACAATGGCTTCTTTAGCCACGTCTTTAGCAATCGTATGATGATGATCTAAATCAATGCTTTCAAGTTTTTCAATGGCATTCACTTTAGCATGCAACTTAAAAACTGGTGCTAAACTAGTATCGAGTTCATCTTCTGTTAATCTACCGTCTTCTAAGGCGGCGCTAACCTCATCTTCAAAGGCAGATGGTCCTGGCATATCTGCATTCATGCCGTTTTTAATGGATTTGACTTTATCTTGAACTGCACCCCAATCAGAGACAACGACCCCCTCATAATGCCATTGTTTACGGAGCACGTCTTGAAGTAAGTACGATGATTCTGAAGCATAGTCACCATTTAAGCGATTATAACTGCTCATAATCATCCAAGGATTGGCAGCTTTAATAATTTTATAAAATGGGTATAAATACATTTCATGCATGGTCCGTTCGTCAACATCTACATCAACAAACCGGCGCATGGTTTCTTGTTCGTTTAGGCCGTAATGTTTAATACATGCCCCAACACCAGCTGATTGGACGCCTTTAACAAAATACTCCCCTATTTTACTTGTTAAATAAGGATCTTCACTATAGTATTCAAAGTTACGTCCCCCTAAAGGGCTACGTTTTAAGTTAATTCCTGGGCCTAAAAGAACATCGACTTGATGATAACGACATTCTTTTCCGATGGTTTTACCAGCTGATTCTATGAGTTCTGTATTCCATGTAGATGCCATTGCAGACGCGCTAGGAAATAATGTGGTTGGTTCTAAATAGCGTTTACTTAAAAAATCGCCACCTTCTACAGGTTTTCCGTACACACGGACACCATGTGGTCCATCAGCGACGTTAATTTGTCTCCCCTTTAGATTGTCACTTTCAAACAGATGCCAACTCCCTTGACCGCTCGTTAATTTAATTTTTTCTTTTACAGGTATACTTTTATTTTTCATGATGCATCCTCCTTTTTATGCCTAAAACGTTTTTCGATTTATTATAGCATATTTGGTTTAAAAAAAATAAAATCCTAGTGTGATAACCTAAAAAGAGGCCCTATCATAGTTAGTGACCTTTTAAATAAGTTTTTAATCAAACCGTGGGCTATTACAGTTCGTTATCAAACGTTTCGATATCAATTGACTTAATGGTAAATGTTTGCGGAAAGTCGTTTGCATCTACAGGTCCACCCAGTGATCCCCCAACAGCTAAATTCATGATTAAATAAAACGGTTGGTCAAACGGCCAGCCGATGTGGGTTGTGTCTTTACCCTCTTCACCTTTTGTATATGTATGCATTTTTTCATCATCGACATAATAGGTCATGCTACTTTCAGTCCATTTAAATTGAATATTTATGAAAATGATCCGCTATATTAGGTAGTGTTTTCGTATTTTTTTAAATAATCATTATTTTTATAAATTATCATGTTTTTGTATTATTTTTAAAAAAATGGTTTCATAGTGTGTTTACAATGTGTAAGTATAATATTTAGCACTTTTATTGGTATAATAAAAATAAGGAGTTGATTATATGGAACGATTATTACTTGGTGCATTGGTTGCTAATGCTGCCAGTTTAGGTAAAAACTGGATTTATAATATGCCTTATTTAAAGCGGTTAGCTGAAAAAGAACCAATAGTTTTCACCGCCGTTGACCCAACTATCTATAAGCGTGCAGGAAAATCTTATTTAGCTTATCCCCGTCATGCTGTTGGTGATTTTTCTTTTCAAGGTAGTCTTGCGACTTGGCTTTTATCATGGTTAGAAACCAATCCAAATCTAACCCGTGATGATTATATTGACCACATTTACGATTATGTACAACCTGCTGGAAAGTATGACGGTTATGCAGAGTCATACATTAAAAAACTATGTTTTAACAAATTAAGTTCTACACTAAAAATAGATATCCCACCTTTAGCCCAAGATGACACACAACTTGTAGGGTTTATCCCTTATTTAGTTACGAAAACATTAAACCATACTAACGATATGGCATGGGATTTTGCTCAAGCATTCACAAATCATGAGATTTATGTATCTTTTTATACGTATTTTGATCAATTGTTTGCTGATTTAGAACATATATCTCATAAAGAAGCTATAAAACAATCATTAGATTATGTCCCTGATTCATATAAAAAATCCTTTACGTATGCAATCGAAATGACTGATACTAATCAGTTTATTAATGATTATTCTGGAACCGCTTGTGGTATTCATCAGGCACTTCCTTTAATCATTCATATTGCCTACCATACTGATACTTATGAAGCGGCAATTCGTAAAAACACCATTATTGGTGGGGCCAGTTCTGATCGAGGCATGTTGCTTGGTGCTATCATGCAATTTGTAAGTGACATTCCTAAAGCATGGATTGAACAAACACATGTGTAAACAAAAAAAGCTGAATGTAGATATTTACATTCAGCTTTTTTATTTGTCTTCTTCATTATTAAATTGTTGCCAAAATGTTGTTAAGTGATTGTGAATAAAGTCATTATCATACAGTGTTTTTGGTTGCCAATGGCTTGGTAGTAATGCTTGATATTTTGCTAGATTATACCGTGTGTCTATCAAAATGGCAATGCCTTTATCTTCTTGTCTCCTAATCACTCTACCAACTGCTTGGATGACTTTATTTATACCAGGATATGTGTAGGCATAATCGAATCCGTCATAGCCTAAACTATAGTAATAGTCTTTAAGCACTTCGTTCATTTTATTAAACTGAGGCAAGGCAACGCCTACGACTAATACACCGCTTAACATATCCCCAACGTAATCAATGCCTTCACTAAAGCTACCACCTAAAACAGAAAATAATATTTTTGATTGATCTGTTTTTGCTTTAAAAGTTTCTAAAAATCTAATTCTATCAAAGTAAGTCATGGTTCTATCTTGAATCATTTTAATATAGCCAGTATCATCAAATTGATCTAAGACCATATTCATATATTTATACGAGGGAAAAAAGACAATGTAATTGCCTTGTTTTGCTTCTAACATGGCATATATCGTATCAACAATCCGGGTAATGCTTTGGGTTCTATCATGGTATTTCGTTGAAGTTGAGACATCAATGAATAGACCTAAACGTTTTGGGTCAAAAGGGCTTGGGACTTCAAAATAAACGCCTTCTTTTTGCGTTAATAAATTATTATAATAATCAATCGGATTTAACGTTGCAGAAAATAATACTGTACCTTCGCTACGGGCTTTAATAATTTCTGTTAGGGGTTTTGAGGCATCTAAGCATTGGATTGTATATATGGTATCATCATCTGTTTTTGTCATGGTAAATCTAAATGCGTCACTGTAGTAATCACTAATACGTAAGAACTGAGCCAACGTAAAGTAAAATTCTCTTAATGGCTTTCGCATGGCGTGTTTTTTATTGGCTTCAAGCCAAGCGTCGAGTTTGGTCATGGCATAATGGACACTGTTTAACAATTCTGGAGGCACTAAGTCATCGACAGTGAAACGGACTTTTGTGAGATTTTTTTGTTCACTTAAGAAAAGACAGGTGTCATATAAAAGTGTGATGGCGCGTTTAATTGATGGTTTAAAGGATTCTTTTAAGACTTTGATCGCAAGGATACTGTTTAGCGAAAGCTCCGCTGAATACATTGATCTAGACCGATCAACGAGATTGTGTGCTTCATCAATCAGTAGTTTTGGTTTGTAGTATGTGTCTTCAAAGTAGCGAATAAGTTTAATTCTTGGGTCAAAGACATAGTTATAATCACAAATAATGATGTCAGAGTGATTGGATATTTCAAGCGCAAACTCATGTGGACAAATGGTATGATACTCACCATATTTCTTTATCAACTCCGCGTCGTAGACATCATCATGGACAAAGATATCTTCTAAGGCTTCATTTAACCGGTTATAAAAGCCTTTAGCATAAGGACAGATTTCTGGGTCACAGTCGACTTCTTCTCTTAAACACATGTTCTCTTTAGAGTTTAAGGTGATGGCTTTAATATTTAAGCCTTTGGCTTTTAATAGTTCAACAGTTTCTACGGCGATGGTTTTACCTTGATTTTTTGCGGTTAGGTAAAAGAGTTTTTCTTGATCGTCTTTAATTGTTTTAAGACTAGAGAATAGCGCGCCAACGGTTTTTCCTATTCCCGTTGGCGCGGTCGCAAATAAAATATCTTTTTTAATCATGGTTTGGTAAACTTTGCCCATAAAATGGTATTGACCTTCTCGAAAATCATCAAAGGGAAAGGTTAAGCCTTCTAATGATTTCTTCCGGTTAAAAGCGTGTTCTTTGGTTATATTTAACCAGTGATAATACTGGTCTAGTGTTGTATCAAATGAGTGTTTTAAGTGATCAAGACGCAACCGTTTTTTAAAGGTTTTTAATTGTTTGGTTGGATGATGCATATAAGTTAGCCAAACAGTTATCGATTTAAGGTTGTATTTTAAGACATACATATAAGCATAAATTCGTGCTTGCATCATGTGGGCTTTAAATGTGTCTTCTTTAATTAAAGATAAATCAGTATCTGTAGATTTGATTTCTTCGATGATTAGGGTATTATATCTTTTTAACACACCATCTATACGACCGCTAATATGTAGGGTTCCTAAATCACTGTCTTGTTTTAGTTCGATAAACACTTCTTTTTCATCATCTTTTTGATAAGTTGCTTGGTGTTCTTGGTGATAGGCTTGACCAATAGCCCGAGCGTTTTTTAATTTGGTTTGACTTGAGAGATCACCGGATTGATACACAAATGTGACTAACTCTTTAACAGAAATGCGTGTTGTCACTGTATCACTCCGTTAATCTTTGTTTTTTAAATAGTTTTGATAGTTCCCCACCAAATAATGGTACAACGCCTAAACTCATGGCGATGAGTAGGTGATTAAATGATAATGATACATTGGTATGGAATAGATTGTTAATACCAGGAACGAACACTATAACTGCAAGTAAGGCAACACCAACTAGAAATGCATAATTTACAAATTTGTTTGTAAATGGATTCATTTTAAAAACGCTTTTTGTTTCGCTACGACCTGAATAAGCTCTAAATAATTCGCCCATAATAATCGTAATAAAGGCCATGGTTTGTCCGAGTTCAGGATTATTTAAGACAAACGTTCCAATGTAAAAACTTGAAAGGACGGCAAGTGCTAAAAAGCTCGCTTGGAATACGATGGTAATACTCATAAACTTATCAATGATGGTGGCTTCTGGGTCATTTGGTGCTTTTGTCATTACGTCATCTTCTTCTTTTTCAAGCCCTAAGGCAAACGCTGGAAAAGTGTCTGTAACTAGGTTAATCCATAAAATTTGAATGGCGAGTAAGGGACTCCCCCATCCTAAAATCATGGCGATAAAAATAACAAGAATTTCACCGATATTACATGAGACTAAATAGCCGACGAACTTTCTAATATTGGCAAATATAACCCGGCCTTCTTTAACAGCATCGACAATGGTTGTAAAGTTATCATCCATTAACACAATATCTGCGGCTTCTTTTGATACATCGGTTCCGGTAATCCCCATAGCAACTCCGATATTAGCCTGTTTTAAGGCTGGAGCGTCGTTGACACCATCGCCTGTCATTGAGGTGATGTCACCTGCAGATTGTAAGGCTTTAACGATGCGCACTTTATGCGCTGGGGATACTCTTGCATAGACATTGGCTTGTTTAACATGTTTAATTAAGGTATCGTCATCCATGGCATCAATTTCTTCACCACTTAACGCTTCGTTGCCTTCTTGTAAAATACCAAGGTTTCTACCAATGGCACTGGCTGTTAATTTATGATCTCCAGTAATCATCACAACGCGTATGCCTGCAGTATGACATAATTTTATCGCTGGTTTTACTTCTTCGCGGGCAGGATCAATCATGCCTACAAGACCCACAAAGGTTAACTCATTTTCTTCTTTCGTGATGTTTTCATAAGTATCTATTGTTTTCATAGCAAATGCCAAAACACGCAATGCTTCACTTGCTAGTTCATCATTTTTTTCACGTACACGGTTTATAAATGCATCATCAATTGGTTTTTTAACCCCATTGTCTAAGTAATGGGTACATATTTTGATTAACCCATCAAACGCACCTTTTGTGTATAAGCGTTTTTCACCTTCAAATTCGTGTAATGTGCTCATCCGTTTTCTATCACTATCAAAAGGAAACTCATCAATACGTGTATGGGTGTCACGGTATGTCCTATGGTTGATATTGTTTTTTTCTGCTAAAGCAACAAGCGCAAGTTCAGTTGGGTCGCCAATTAAAGAATCTTCTTTAATGCTTGCATCGTTACAAAGTGCGGCAATACTTGTTAAATAATCAACAGTCTCGTTTTTGGTTTCGATAACGCCATCAAAACTGTATCCATCACCGTTTACATCAATGACAGTATCGCCATCATAAACTTTTTCGACAACCATTTTATTTTGTGTAAGTGTACCTGTTTTATCGGTTGATATAACTGTAACACTTCCTAGGGTTTCTACAGCACTTAGGGTTTTTACTATGGCATTTTTGTTTGCCATCTTCCGCATTCCTAATGCAAGAACGACGGTGATTACGGTTGGCAATCCTTCCGGGATTGCGGCAACAGCTAAGCTCACACTGACAATAAATAACTCTAATAAATCCATACCATATAATAGTCCAATAATAAAAATTAAAGAAACAACAATGATACTCGCAAGCCCTAAGACTTTTCCTAATCTATTGATTTTTTCTTGTAACGGAGTTTTTAAGTCCTCAACTTCATTTAACATTGTTGCAATCGACCCTACTTCAGTTTGCATACCGACATTAGTAACAACACCTAAGCCGCGTCCGTAGGTTACAATTGTACTCGCATACGCCATGTTTACACGGTCACCTATCGGTGTTTTTTTATTTAGTACTTGGTCTGCATCTTTTTCAACAGCGACACTTTCACCCGTAAGGTTCGATTCATCGACTTTAAGGTTTACCGTTTCGACTAGACGGACATCAGCTGGGACATAGTCACCAGCTTCTAATACGACAACATCGCCTACAACAACCTCGGTCATATCGACTTTTATTAAGGTATTATCTCGGTAAACTTTAGCGAGTGGGTTGCTCATACTCTTTAAGGCTTCAACCTCGTTACTGGCTTTACGTGTTTGAAATACGCTAAGTGCAGTATTTAATACAACAATTGCAAAAATGAAAAGCCCATCTGTTAAGTGCCCACTGGCGATAATGCTCACAAGCGCTGCAATGATAAGTAAAATATTTAAAAATTGTTTCAATTCATCAATGATTAACATGAAGATGGTAGTTTTGGGTTTAGATTTTAAGATATTTTCTCCATGCTTGCGTTTACTATCAGCAACTTGTTCTTTTGATAATCCTTTTGTAGAGCCTTTTATATTGGTCAAATAGGTGTCTTTCTTTTCTGTGTGTGCTGTCATGATAGCCTCCTATATAATAAAAAAAGATGTAAATAACTACATCTATTTTATCATACTTTATGGGTGAATAAGAAAATTTTATCGTTTATGCTTTTTTATTTTTAATGATGCATAAAACGGTTTTTTGTCTTGTTCTTGATTGTTACGTTGTTTTTGTTTTTTCTTTTTCTTAAATGGTTTTGCTTCTGTGGTTTTCTTTTTAAATGGTTTTGGTTGGTCTGTATCTTTGGCAAATGGCTGTTTTTCTTGGGTTT
>CAZXSS010000033.1:0-14163 GCA_964643385.1 uncultured Candidatus Izemoplasmatales bacterium | reverse complement strand
TTTTTTGTAATTAATAATTATTCTACAGGAATTGCGCCAATCCAATGTTGTCCATCTACATATGCATAAACAACATGGTATGTACCAGTTTCAAGTACGATTGGGTTATCGTTCCAATTTCCTGTACCTAAATCAGGATCATAGTCATCTGAATCTGGATTGATATAGTTAGGAATGAATAGTGTATCAGGTGTTAAGTTAAATACTTCTCCACTCTCAGGTGATGGCATCCAGAATAATGGAATATCTGTTTCTGAAGTAGTAGTTTGAGCGAATTTTACAGTTTGATTTCCGTGGAAATCAATATCTGTACCGTCGATAGTATAAGTTCCGCCCCAATCAGGATCTTCATCTGGGAATGTTGCTTCAATGATGTAAAGGTATTCAGCTTCAAGTACATCATCGCGAAGATCAGTGATACGTTGATCACCAAGTGCAATGGCTTCCATTTCGTAATCTTCATCACCGAATGCTGCATCCCATCCAGCAAAGTTTCCTGTGATGTAATAATTGTGTTCGGTGTCTTCTAAGATGATTGTATCGTCGATATCATCCTCTTCTTCGCCACCACATGCTGCAAGTGCAAATACTGCTAAGAATAAAACTGCTAACAAACTAAATTTTTTCATAATACTCTCCTTCTATTTTTTTAGTTTTTTTGTTAATTAATATTATCACAGAAAGCGCTTTATGTCAAGTAACAAAGGGCTCCTTGTGGTTTTTGGTTCGTGGTAAAAACTATTTAATAATAACGCTTGTACGGCCACTAATTGTTAACGTGTCTCCATCGAGTGTCGCATTGCCTTGACCTACATACCCTCTTAAGACTGAAAATGTCATGTCCGTGTACTCACTTAAATCAATTTCTAACTCGTTTGATCCATTATTATGGAGTACTGCAACAGTACTATCATTATATGTTGTTAAGAAACCTCCGAAGGCATTATAACCTTCAAAAACGAGTGGTGTATACGTTCCTCTTGCTATTTCAGGATTGGCCTGTCTTAGCATAATGAGTTTCTTATAGTGATTGTATAATGAATCCTCATTATAGAGCTGGTCTTCTACAGTTCCATTGGGTTGATCATCTTCAGGCCATGTCGAACCCGTTGGATCCTCAACCGTATCGCTGTCTCCCCATAGCATACCTAATCGTCTATTTGCATCCGTATTCGCGTTTCCGCGCGAACCGCGCATTCCGATTTCTTCACCATAGTAAATAAACGGATTTCCATATGTTAGCATATAAAGATTTGCGGCCATATGCATATCATAATTACTAACTGGTAAATATCCCGCCGCTCTATCCATATCATGATTAGAGATAAACGGTTGTAAAATTGCGTCTTCATCAACTTCAAATACATCCTGTTGGTAGTCTGCTAGATAATCAACATACCGGTTAACTGATTCAATCCCTTTAACGGTATTGTAGACGTATCCACTGGTCCCACTCATCGCGAAATCAAAATTGTTGAATACTGAATAGTAATCAAGGATATTGCTGTTGCTATCCCACATCTCTCCAACCACATACGCATCTTCATCTATGGCTGTAACGGTATCCATAAACCATTCCCACATTTCTAAGTTCTTTTCTGTGTCATTAAAATAGGGATATTTGACAGCGTCTAATCTAAAGCCTTTAACGCCTTTATTTAACCAAAATTCCACAATTGATGCCATTTCATCTTTAACCAATTGGCTATCGAAATTAAGTTCTGGCATCTCGCTCCAAAAGTTTGCCTCATAATAATACTCACCTTCAAAGTGATAATACTGTCTTCCGTCAATCATTTCATCTTCAGTTACTAAGGTATAATATTCTAAATACGGATTATCTAAATCGCCGTCTCGTAATGCTTCTTTAGCATCTCTAAACCAAGGATGATAAGAAGACGTGTGATTTACCACTAAATCGATAATAATATCGATATCACGTGTGCCCGCTTCTTCAATCAATAACTCAAAGTCCTCCATTGTTCCATACGCAGGATCAATTGCTTTATAATCTCTTGCATCATATTTATGATATGTTGGAGATGGCATAATAGGCATTAACCAAATACCTTCAATACCTAAACTTTTTCCTGAATCAAGGTCACCGTCATTCAAATAATCCAATCTATTAATAATTCCTTGAATATCACCAATACCATCTTCGTTGCTATCAGAAAATCCACCAACAAAAATTTCGTAATAAACCCCATAATTATCGTCTATATTTACTGGGTTTAGGTATTCGCCTTCAATGACAACTTCTTCTTTAGACTCATCTTGGCGGCAAGCTGCTAATGTTATTAAGGTTATAAATAATGCAGTAAGTGTAACAAGTTTTTTCATCTATTTCACCGATCCTGAAGTAACACCTTGAATATAGTAACGTTGCATCGCTAAGAACAATCCAACAATTGGAATTGCAACCAGTAAACTACCAGCCGCAAACATCGTAAATGTATTCGGGTCAGATTGAGGCCCATAAATCATCATATATAATCCTACGGCCACCGTATGTTTTTCTATATTTGTCTCACCCAAAATAACCCTTGCAAAAATGAAGTCCATCCATGGTGCTGTAAACGTCATGAGTGCGGTATAGATAATAATAGGTTTACTAATTGGTAAAATAATCTTTGTAAATATTTTTGCATTTGTTGCACCATCAAGTCGCGCGGCTTCAACTAATGAGTTTGGAATAACATCAAAGAATCCTTTGGCGATGTAAAATCCTAACCCAGCACCTGCAGAATAGACAAGAATAAGTGCAAATAATGTTTCGGTAAGTCCTAATGCTTTTAAAATATAGTAAATAGCAATCATCGACATAAACCCTGGGAATAATCCTAATATTAATGCTAAATTTAAGACCAGTTTACGTTTTTTAAATTTAAGCTTACTCATAACATAGGCCATCGTTAATTGCATTGTTGTTGCTAAAACAAAAGAAATAGCAGCAACAAATAAAGTATTAAAGAACCATCGTATAAACATAGTCTCTGTAAATAATCGTCTAAAGGTTTCAAAGCCAAACGCTTTTGGGAAGTAATGGCTTACGACAATACCTCGGTAGATTCCATCAATATATTCTTCTCTAAACGAATGAAGTACAATCCATAAGATTGGATAAAGCCATATAGAAGATAAAATCAATAACGTTAGATAAGCAAAGCCTTTTGAAACACTTTTTTTGATTTTTGTTTTCCGATCCATTTTTCGTTTAGCTTCACTAACAATAGGGATGTTTTTATCTAAATCTTTTTTTAGATCCGGTTGTCTTCCTTCAATTTCTGGTCTAATGGTTTGATTCGGCGTTTTATTTATCATTGGAAGGTATCCTCCTCTTTATAGGCTTTACTACGTCTATAAGTCAATAAGGTCGCCGTAGCAGTGATGATAAACGTGAAGATCGCGATAACCGATCCAACATTAACATCGCCTTCTTCAATCGTTAGACTATAGAGCCATGTAATAAGTAAATCCGTTTCGCCAGCGACACTTCCTGCTACTCCAGGCGCTCCGCCAGTTAATAAGAAGATAACATTAAAGTTTGTAATGTTCCCAATGAAAGAGGTAATTAGATATGGTGTGGTAATAAAGATAATGTATGGCAATGTAATATATCTAAATGCTTGAAACTTCGTCGCACCATCAATTTGTGCAGCCTCATACGTATCCCTTGGTACATTCATTAAAATACCGCTCGTCATTAACATGGTATAAGGAACCCCAATCCAAAGGTTAATAACAAGTACTGTAATACGTGCGGTCCATGCAGCATCAGCTTGTGCTAAAAAGGCCATTGGCCGGCTAAGTAATCCAATATTTTGAAGCAATTCATTAAATGGTCCTGACTCGCTTACAAGCTGTCTCATCGCGAGTAACGTAATAAACTGTGGCAAGGCAATTGTGAAAACAAAGATTGTCCGCCATACTTTTTTATAGCGAACATCGCCACGGTTGATTAAGAGCGCCAATAATATCCCACCGATATAACATGAAAACGTTGCAAAGAATGCCCAAATAATCGTCCATGATAATACTGGTAAGAACCGGGCGCCAATTTCACTAGATGAATTGAATACAGCTAAGAAATTATCAAAGCCAACCCATTCAAATAAGTTTAGTCCAGGAACTACTTCGCGATCAAAATTTGTAAAGGCTACAAAAATCATGAAGATTGTCGGTAATAATGTAAACGTCAATACACCAATTATCGTCGGTGTTAATAACAATACATGAAAACGACTATCAAATAACTCTTGAATATCTTCTTTAAAAGTTTTTGGTTTTTTACCTTCGCGTATTTTTAATTCAGTTCCGTAGGCACTTTTAATGTTTGCAATATATGTAGCTATAAAAACCACAACTAGTCCAGCAGTTACAACACCAAACAATAACATCAACATGGAATTATCTGCTTGAGCTCCAAATAATCCACCTTCGTTTTCACCTAATGTTACAAAATTTTGAAAAGCTTTTAAGCCAATTGGCGTATCATTTACTTCAGGATTCCCAAAGAAAATGAACAAAAATAATGCTTGTAAAAATAAAAACATTACGCCTTTTCCGTATTGTTTATGAGCTAAATTACCTGTCCCCATAATAATGTGAGACAATTTTGTTCCGGCATTACCATCTTTAAATCGTTGATAAAACCCTTTAAAAGAATCTTTTATTGATAAGCCAATTTGTTTAAACCCTTTAATAATGTTTCCAGGAATGACTTTCATACGATTTATTATGCGTGTAAACAGTGGTGTTTTCTCTTTTTTCATAGGTTTGAACACTCCCTTATATAGGTATAAACCGCCCGAAGGCGGTTTATATCATTATTCGTCACGGATACCTAACCAAATACGTTCTATGGCTTCCATTCTTTCAATAATATCTGATGTTGAGTCAAAATCACCATCTTCATTTCTTAGCATTTCATATAATAGTTCTGGTGCTTGACGTTGGTAATAATACACATTAAATCGTGCTTCTTTACCAAATGGTTGTGGAATACCATGATCGAACATTGCTAGTTGAGCGATTGCTAACTCTGTATTTAACGAGTCATTATCCATACCTTCAAATTCTTCTAACGCATTTTTATAAGCTGGAAGTGTTCCATAATCAACAAATGATTCTTCTTGAACTTCTTTATCAGTTAAATAGAGTAAAATATCTTCTAAATAAGCAGTTTTATCGGATGTTCTATTCATAACGAACATTTTAGTATCAGTAAATGTACCTGACTGCATTACTGTACCTGCATCTACATCACCATATGCATCTTCATCAGTAATAGTAAATTGAGGTAAGACAGCAACACCTAAATCATCACCAATAGCTGCTTGCGCTGCTCTAAAGTGCCATGCTCCACCAATAAGTGAGATGGTATCTTCATTTGAGAAATCAACTTGCCATCCTGAGTCAGTCTGTTCTTTAGCTCCGTTATCATCGCTAAAGAATCGTTGTCCCCATTGCATAACAGAAATTGATCCATCATTAACAAATTCAGTATTTTCTACAACACCGTCTTCATATAATTTAACAATTTTTTCGCCTGTATCAACAAAACTTGCTAATGTTAAAAATGAGTTATTAAATCCATCTTGTCCAGTAACCAATGTGGCTTGTTTATTTTCAGCTTTCGCTACATCCCAAATACCTTCCCATGTTTGTACATCATCTTCGGTAAGGTAAGCTTTGTTATAATACAGAATTAACGCTTGCGCTTCATAAGGAACCCCGAATGTATAGGTTGTGCCTTCAAAGTTTGCTTTAATAGCATCTAAGAAACTGTCCGTATTTTGCGCTTCAATTTGTCCTAATAACTCATCGTCTTGAATTGGTCTAATTGCACTTGACCCACTAATTAAACGTCCTAAGTTATCATGGGCAACTGTTAAAATATCTGGACCTGCTTCAATATCTTGTAAGAAAACGCCTGCAGCTGTTCCTGTGTCTGCAGCACGAACATCCACATTATATGGAAACTCATCACTATGTGTTGAATTATAGTCTTCTACATACTCATCCATTTTGTCCTGATAGAAATCTTCTACTTCTTCTCCAACCCAAATGACTAAGGTTTCTTTTCCCCCAGAACCACATGCAGCAACAACAAATGTTACTAATGCAAATGTGATAATTAATAATACTCTCTTCATATTAATACTCTCCTTTTAATTTATATAATTTTTACATAAATCTATGCTTCTATTTTACCATATAAAACGCTTACTAAGCAATAAATGCTTTTTCACTTTCGAAATTGTTTCGGTTATCTTCTTTATTTAAAAAAACAGATATAATCGGCTTAATAAAAAGCATAAGTTCATTGATAAGGATAACATATATTTTTTATATTGCTAGATGTAAACGTTTTACTTTTTCGTAACTTGCATATTTTTAAAAATATCATACAGACTGAAGTTCGTAAATGAATGAAAACGCATACTCTTTAAGAAAGTTTCTCTTAAATGTTTGACTATAATAAAAAAATATTATAAAAAAACAGCCACATTTGTTCTAATGTGGCTGTTTTTTAAGACCTATTCTATTGTATACAACTACTTGCGCTGTTTTTTATTTTTCTTTGTCTTTTTAAATATTTTGCTAGCTTCTTTCATTGCTTCTTGATAGGCACTCATTGTAACTTGCATGAAGTTTTCCATTTAAATCATCCTTTGCATATTAAATTTACAACATAGTCTATTATAAACTTATCAAGTGATTAGTAAAGCAGTTCGACTATGTAACTGTTATCATTTTAATGAATGCGTTTTCTATTTTTTTATAATACAAAACACGTAGATATTATTATAATACCTTATATATAAATCATTATATAATAAAATGGATGTTTACTAAAAAGATGTCTGCTATACTATAGACAAGAGGTGATTACATGCGACCTATCGCTATTTTTATTGAAGGATTACCTGGCAGTGGTAAAACCACATTCGCTAAACGATTAAATACAGAACTAAATACAAGAGGATATACGGTAAAACAATATAGTGAAGGAGAACTAAATCCAATTGATTTAGCGTGGTGCGCCCTTTTAACAGAAGAAGACTTCAAGACATTGACCAAAAAACACCCACTATTAAAACATGAGTTCGTTAAACACTCAGTAAAACTTGATAATACATATGCTTTTGCATATACCCAGTGTGATCATGCGTATACAACCAAAGCATTTTATGAGGATTTAGAACAATATGAAATCTATCGTACAAAAGACATTGACTATTTTATGTCAATGCACCTGAAACTATGGAAACAATTTGATAAGAATGCAAAAGATGACACCATATATATTTTTGAAAGTATTTATATTCAAAATCACATCAACGAGTTAATGCTTAAATATGATTATTCAAATGATGACATAGAGACCTATTTAACTACATTAATGCAAAATTTCAACCGTATAACCCCAGTCTTGTGTCATATTGAACAAAAACATGTTGAGGCAACCATAGGTAAAATGGCTAAAGAGCGTGTAAGCAAAGATAAAACAAAGTATAATGATTGGATTGATAATGTTATCACATACATCGGTAATCAGCCTTATGCTGAAAAATATAACTATACAGATTATCCAGGTATTATCAAATACTTTTCGTTGCGCCAAAAAAAGACAGTGTCCCTACTTCCAAAGCTACAGATGAAAAAATTCAATTATCTATTAGATAACAATTATGATGAGGTGTTTAAGGCTTTAACTCAAGATATCCTTTCTACAATTAAATCAAATAACGATTACACATAATCACAATACATATTTCTATCAAATTTATTAAAGGAGTCGATATTATGGAAAATGCCCTAACAATTGTTTGGAAAACTAGTAATCTAAAAACCATCGAAACATTCGTTTTACTTTATGCAACCAACGCAAAAAAACAAGACTGGTTCGAGCATGTAGATGTCATTATTTGGGGTGACTCACAAAATGTAGTCGCCACCAATCAAAAGATCCGAAATATGATTACAAAATCTATAAAAGAAGGTGTAACTTTCTACGCATGTAAGTATTGTTCAGATCATTTAGACATCACCACTAAACTAGAGTCATTAGGTATAAACGTTATGTATACTGGTAAACTATTGACAGAGCGCTTAAAAACACAACACGTACTTACACTATAAAAATAAGGTCAACGCCCATGGGCATTGACCTTTACTTATTTATTGTAATTCTTTTTCCATTAAGAATGTTTTGTTAATAAATCCCCAAGCGCGTCTTTTTTTAATGACTTTGAATCCAAGCATCTGATATAGATCGATGGCTTTTTCATTTGTCACAGAAACATCTAAAGATACATGTGAGCGGTGTTTCATTTTGGCGCGTAATATCGCATCATTCATCATTTTAGATCCAATACCTCTGCCACGATGCGATTCACAAACACTAATATTTTGAATATACCTTCCTTGTCTAACGGGTTTGTGAAAAATCGAAAAAGTTAACAATCCTTTAAGCCATAATCTAAATCGTTCTGATTTGGTAAAAACAGCTTCAAAATCTTTTTTATTTGTTGGTTGATCATCAACATCAATCTCAATCAAAATTGCACGAAGCTCATCTTTGAACTCAACCCAAATATATTTATGCGAAAAAACATTATCGTCTTTCTCGATAAGCGCTTTTATTTTTGGGACAGCTTTTTCTTCTTTACCAAAAAGAAATGGAAATAAACGATCATTGGTATGATAAATTAGTTTTGCGACACGTGTTAAGTCGTCTGTTTTTTCAAGCGGTCTTAACATTTTAATCCCTCCATTATATGCTATTTATGTGCGGGAGTTCTTATTTACTTAACTTAATTAGCCTTATGTACGGTTTTATTATACCAAAAGAATACCTCTTTTTAGTATACTAAATAAAAAAATGTGCCACCAGGTGGCACATTTCGATTTATGCATTGTTAATTAGTTTTAAGAATGCTGCTATTGGTTGGTTACCAACAAGTTCATGTTTTTCATTAATCACGATTTTTGGTACACCTGATACTTTATATTTCATAGACATGTCTTGGAATGTTTGAGCTTCAATCATTGATGCTTCAACATTCTCGTTTAACATTGCGATTTGATGCGCAGTTTCAACAGCACCAGGGCAGTGCGGGCAACTTAAAGTAACAAATACTTTAATATCAACTGGTTCTTTAATATTTTTTATTTGTTCGATAACTGCTTTATCTAAACCTAGATCAATACCTGACATATTCATGATTGCTTTTAGGAATGAGTTTATTTCATGCCCAGCAGGGATTCCGTTAAATTTAACACCTAAGTATTTATCATTGCTATCAAGCATTACAAAACTTGGCGTCATGGTAATACCATATGTATCGGCTTCTGTTTTATCTTCGTTAATATCTTTGAACTCAACTGTAATTTTCTCATTGAGTTCAGAAACCTCACTTAATAATTGTTTTGTTTCTTTACATGTTGGACATGGCTCTTCTTTTGTAAAAAGCACCATTTTTACACTGTTTTTCATATTGCTTAATAATTCTTTAATTTGTCCAGTTACTTCTTCATTTAATAATTTTTCCATTGTTATTCTCCTTTGTATTTTTGAATTAGATAGTGATTTACACTAAGCGCTGCTTTGGCACCTTCGCCAGCAGCAATAATAATTTGTTTGTTTGGTTCTGTTGTTACATCCCCTGCAGCGTATAATCCATGGAGTGATGTTTCTTGGTTTCGGCTGACAATAATTTCACCTTGTTCATTTGTATCTACAAGGTCGCTAACCAATGTACTGTTAGGGATGGTTCCAATTTCTATAAGCAACCCATCTGCCTCAATGATTCTTTCTTCTTTGGTGTTTTTATCATATACTTTAACACCCGTCATTAAATCATCACCAATAACTTCTTTAATCTCGGTTTCTAAATGGACAGTTAAGTTTTCAACAGCATTCAACTTATCTAAGATAATGTCATCAGCACGCCACTGGCTACGGTGTACGACCGTTATCTTACGTGCAAAAGGTACTAAATCTAAGACCCCTTCGGCTGCGCTGTTTCCACCACCAGAGACGATAACATGTTTATCTTTAAAAAACGGAGCATCACAAGTTGCACAATAGGTTACACCTTTATTACTATACTCTTTTTCACCAGGGATATTGAGTTTTCTTGATGACCCACCAGTTGCAAGTAACACGGTTTTACTTATTAGCACCCGTCCATCAGACAATGTGAGTTGAAAATCAGGATGTAAGTGAGTTAAAACACTCACACGGGATTTTTTTAATATCGGTATCTCTAATGCGTTAACATGATCAATAAAACTATTGGCAAGGTCTTCACCTTTTACAAGGGTAAATCCTAAATAGTTATCAATCGCAGTTGTATTGTGAAGTTGTCCTCCAACATCATCTGCAATAATGCCTACTTCTAACCCTTTACGTTTAGCATAAAGCGCTGCGTTTAAGCCTGCAGGACCACCACCAATAATAAGCATATCCCACTTATCAACTGTATCAAACAAGGCATTTTTTGTTGTTTTTTCTACACTAAAATCAAACACGAAGTCCCTCCTTTTCCAGTTATTTTCCTTTAATGATTAAGGATACAGCATCTTGAATATTATCTAGAGTCACATCTAAATCACTTTCAATGGTTTGAATTAGGTTTTGTGTTGTCAAAATCGCAATTGTTTTATCAATACTTGATCGTATCGCTTTCAACTGCGGTAATAAATCAACACATGCAGAATCATTCTCCATCATATTCAATACCCCACGCATCTGACCTTGTGTTCTTTTAATTCGGTTTTTTAACGATGCATCGCATTTCATTGTGACGCTCCTTTCAAAATTACTGATTTAATTCTTACCCATTATACCCATAGGGGTATTCTTTTTCAAGTGTTTTGCTTATATGAAAAAAAAGATCTCTACCAACATTAAATGCCAGTAGAAATCTTACTATTTACATTACAGTTCTTTATATGACTTTACGAGTCCTTCTACCATTTGTTTCCCATCACCAAATAACATTAGGGTATTATCATTGGCAAACAGTGGATTTGGAATACCCGCAAATCCCGGACTAAGTGACCGTTTAATAACTACGCAGGTTCTCGCTTGATCGACGTTTAAAATCGGCATTCCTGCAATCGCTGAATCAACCTCTCTAGCTAGAGGATTAACAACATCATTTGCCCCAATAACAATGACCACATCAGTTTTCGCAAATGTAGGATTTATCGTATCTAAATCGAGCAATTTTTCATAAGGGATATTTTCTTCTGCTAATAAGACATTCATGTGTCCTGGCATTCTACCAGCAACAGGATGAATCCCAAACACAACTTCAATACCCGCTTTTTCTAGTATGTCGGTTAAAACTCGTACAGGTGTTGCAGCGCGGGCTACAGCCATACCATATCCTGGAACAATAACAACGCGTTGCGCAGATTCTAAAATCATCGCAACTTCATCTGCACTTGTAGAGGTGACTTTACCTTCATAAATGTCATCTAGTGTTTCTTTTGTATCGGTTCCGCCAAATCCACCAAATAAGACATTCGTTAATGAACGATTCATTGCTTTACACATAATCATTGTTAAGATAATCCCTGAGGCACCAACAAGTGATCCGGCAATAATAAGGACTATGTTTCCTAAAACAAATCCAGTTGCAGCTGCAGCTAACCCTGAATATGAGTTAAGTAGTGAGATAACAACAGGCATATCAGCACCACCAATGCCAATAACTAACAAGACCCCTAAAATCACTCCACCAAGTACAATGACCCAGTACCACATCGTGGTTGAAGGATTGATAATCATGATTAGGCCTAGTGTTATTAATGCTAGTAATATAACACCCTTTAATAATAGGTCGCCTTTAAATGATACTGGCTTATCTGGAATGATTTTTAATCCTTGTAATTTTGCATACGCGATAAAACTTCCCGAAAGCGTAATCGCACCAATCAGTCCTGATAAGACTGTCGCAATTAGCATTTGTGTGGTTAAGGCATTGTTACTGGCGAGTTCGAATGTAAAATATACGCCAGCGACTAAAAATGATGCCCCGCCACCAAATCCATTAAAAATAGCAACCATTTGTGGCATGCCCGTCATTTTCACTTTCGATGCTGAAACAGCACCGATAATAGAACCAATGACAATAGCTATAACAAGTAAATACCAATATTGAAAGTTTGAACTGATTGTTTCCGTTACTGGATTAATACTAACACCAAAATCAATAAATGCAGTTATAACGGCTATTAACATCCCAATAGCACCTAGCATATTTCCGCGTGATGCTGTCTTTGGTTTTGATAAATTTTTTATACCGATAATAAAGAATATCGCACTTATAAGATAAAGAAGTGCAACACTAACATCTTTAATTTCAACTAATCTACTATAATCCATTATTTTTTCCCCCTAAACTTTTCAAGCATCCGGTGGCTAACTAAAAAGCCACCAACAACATTGATTGTCGCAAATAAGAGGGCAATACTCCCTAAAATAAATGGTAATATACCGACAGAATCTATTGATAACTGTGTCAATAAAACACCGATTGCGCCGACAATAGTAATTCCTGAGATTGCATTCGACCCACTCATAAGTGGTGTATGCAATGTAGCTGGCACTTTCGTAATTAACTCAAAGCCTAAAAATACAGTCATCGCGAAAATCGTAATTAAGTAAATAATTGTCATTGTTTAGTGCCTCCAATCATTGATGCCACACGCTTGTTTGGAATCGTGCCTTTATGTGTAACAACCGTGGCTTGTACAATATCATCATCAAGATTAATAATATTTTCATCCGTAAATAAATTTAATAAGTACGTGGTAATATTTTTTGAATAAAGCATCGAAGCATTATAGACAAGTTCAGCAGGAAGATTTTGTGGTCCAACAATCTTAACCCCATGTTTACTCACTGTTTTACCCATCTTAGTGAGCTCACAGTTTCCTCCGCGTTCAGCTGCTAAATCGATAATAACACTACCGTTAGGCATCGCTTTAACCATTGCCTCAGTAATTAATGTTGGTGCTTTTTTTCCTGGAATATTCGCGGTTGTAATCACAACATCCTTCGTTTTTAGTTCTTCTAACATCATTTGTCTTTGTCGTTCATAAAAAGCATCATCCATTTTTTTAGCATAACCACCTTCGCCTTCTGCTGATTCTAAATCAAATTCAACAAACTTGGCACCAAGAGACTCTACTTGTTCTTTAACTTCACTACGCACATCGTAAGCACTCACAACAGCACCTAATCGCTTCGCTGTAGCTATCGCTTGTAAACCAGCGACACCGACGCCTAAAACAAAAACATGAGCAGGCGTTATCGTCCCTGCGGCTGTCATCATCATCGGAAACATTTTAGGACTTTCGTTAGCACCGATAATGACTGATTGATAGCCAGCCAAATTTGCCATGGATGACAAAACATCCATACTTTGTGCTCTGGTCGTTCTTGGAATAAGCTCCATAGAAAATGATGAAACCTCATTTTCTACTAACGTGTTAAATGTTGAACTTGGATTGTACGGTTCTAATAAACCAATTAAAATGTGCTTATTGGTTAATTTTTGTAACAACGTGTCATCATCTGATGCATTGGCGCTACGTACTGTCAGAAGAATATCCGATGCCTCGACAACTTCCTCAAGGGTATCCATTATTGTGGCCCCTTTTTCTTTATAAAGATGATCATCATACCCCGCATCTTTACCAGCATCTTTTTCTACAACAATACTATACCCTTTTTTAATTAAAGTGGGTATATGAGCTGGCACAACTGCGACACGTGTTTCATTTTGTGTCCGTTCTTTGATAATACCTATATTCATATCTACTACCTCCTCATTTCATAACACTCTCATTATAAAACGTATTTGTAAAATGCGCATGTATTATACTTAACTCTTTAAAAAACACACCATTATCGGTGTGTTTCAATCATGTTTTAGATCTTATTGTATGCGGAATTATCAAATACTGTTGTATCAAAAAATACCATTAATTGATTAAAAAAATGCTTGTAATAATAGACCGCAGATACTTTAAACGCATCAAAGCTCATTGGATTAGGCGTTTAATGAATAGGGAGACAGTAAGGTTCTCTATCTATATATCGAGGATGTAACACGTCTAGTTCGGAATAAAGATAAA
>CAZXSS010000032.1:1237-15333 GCA_964643385.1 uncultured Candidatus Izemoplasmatales bacterium | reverse complement strand
TTTGGTTTGTGTTAGCACCATACGCAAAAAAGGGAGAATTCTCTCTTATGTATTTTCGTATCATAGTCCCGCATTTAAGGTGCGGGGTAGAGACAATCAGACCCTATTTCTGATCATATATGACACTAACAAATTCATTCTAACGAACTGCACTTGATAATGCAAGAACTAAATTGTTAAATTTTTGGTTTTAGTAGTTTATTGTTTAAATATAAGGTTAACAACATACCTAATACGGTACCAATTAAAATAATTATACCACTAACCATCCAAAATGTTTGTGGTAACAATTGAATTAAAGCATCATCACTACGTAATATCCAATCGTCATTGGTGAAAAATATTTGATGGAACCATGTAAATAACCGGCCAAAATCAATAAGAACCCAGGTACCAATAAATGCTACAAACATCAGGGGTACCCAATAAATATTTTTTAATGTCTCAAATAAAAACGCTTTATCTTTTTTATACATAAAAATTCCGATTGCGATTACTATCACCAAACTCCCAAGTGCAACCAGTCTTAAAATCGTATATAAATCCTTGACATCTTCCATGTGGTTTCTCTCGATTTCTCGCATGACATATGGAGGAGGATCGGTTTCGGCATCAGCACCAATGTCTAAATCATCACGACCGTAATTCAAATATGACATAATTTCACTTGCCACATAATCATAATCATATGTAATATCATCATGGCTATCATAAAGCCCTTTTGAAAGCATGAGATAAGGACTCGTAGTTAATAAAGATGCAAAAAGCATAATTAAAATAATCGGGTATAAGACCCACATAATAATACGTAATATCTTCATGCTAATTCTCCTTAAAAACACGGCTTAAAATCGTATCGACTTCTTTTAAGTAATACTCCAACGTGAAACATGAATCAATTATAGCATGAGATAAATATTTTGTTATGCTACGAGACGATTTTAAAACATCGATAAACTGAACATGTTCTGTATATGCTTTGTTTGTTAATGGTTGAATAATATCATACGCTTCTTCCCTTGATAATCCTTGATCGATTAATGCATGCATGACGCGCTGAGAAAAAATCACACCAAAAGTCAGATCAATATTTGTTTTCATCCGTGTTTTATTAACCTCAAGGTTTTTAATAACTTTAGTATACCGTGTAAACATATAATCAAGTAACATTAAGGCATCAGGAAAAACAACACGCTCTACCGAAGAATGACTTATATCTCTTTCATGCCATAATGACACGTTTTCATAGACACTATTCAAATACCCACGCATAATTCGTGCACACCCTGTCATATTTTCAGATGCGATAGGATTTTTTTTATGTGGCATAGCTGAAGACCCTTTTTGATTTTTGCTAAATGCTTCTTGAACTTCGCCAACCTCGGTACGTTGAAGATGTCTAATCTCAACAGCAATTTTTTCAATAGAAGTTGCCATCATCACCAAACTATTCATATATTCCACATGACGATCTCGTTGTAATGTCTGAGTAGAAATATTTGTGCTTGTTAAATGCAAGATTTTACACACTTCATCTTGTATTTCTGGTGGGGTATTCGCAAAATTGCCAACTGCACCGCTAATTTGTCCAACTTCGATTGTAGCTCTTGCTGCTTTAAAGCGTTTTTTATGCCGCATGAACTCATCATAGTAAAGTGCAAACTTTAAGCCAAAAGCGGTAATATCAGCATGGATTCCGTGCGTTCTGCCAATGCAAGGTGTATTTTTATAAGCATAGGCCTTCTCTTTAAGGACCTCCATAAATGCATTAAGTTTGTTTTCAATAATTTGATTTGCTTGTTGATATAGTAAGCTGAGTGCAGTGTCGACAACATCTGTACTAGTAAGACCATAATGCACCCATTTTTTTTCATCACCTAAAGTTTCTGATACGGCCCGCGTAAATGCTATCACATCATGTTTTGTTTCTTTTTCTATAGCTTTTATTCTTGGCACATCCACACGTGCTTTCTTCTCAATTTTTACGACATCTTCTTCGGGTATCTTCCCTAACTTAGAAAACGCCTTTAAAGCTGCAATTTCTACAGCCAAAAAAGCGTTAAATTTGGATTTATCTTGAAATAAATTATACATTGTTTCTAAACGATATCGTTCAATCATACCATCACCACATTATTTTTTTTCAATATTTACAAAACACTCAACGGTGTTTTGTAATAGTGATGCAATGGTCATTGGTCCTACTCCACCAGGAACTGGGGTAATAAATGAGGCTTTATCTTTCACGTTTTCAAAATCTACGTCTCCCACTAATTTTCCTTCATCCGTGCGGTTAACACCAACATCAATAACAATGGCCCCTTCTTTTACCATATCAGCAGTAACAAAGTGTGCACGTCCGACGGCTGCCACTAAGATATCTGACTGAAGCGCAAGCTCTTTCATGTTTTTTGTTCTTGAATGAGCAATTGTAACCGTTGCATTCTCTTTTAATAATAACATAGAAACTGGTTTTCCAACGATATTACTTCTTCCAATAACTAAAGCACGTTTTCCTTCAATGTCTTGGTTTGTACTTTTAAGCATCGTTATAATCCCTTTAGGCGTAGCAGGTAAAATACCTTTTTCTCCAGTGTGGATTGCTGCAACATTTAATGGATGGAACCCATCAACGTCTTTTTCTTGTTTAATGGCATTGATGACTTTGTTTTCATCAATATGCTTAGGGATTGGTAGTTGGACTAAAATACCGTGCACATCAGTGTCATTATTGAGTTGATCTACGATATTTAAAAGTTCGACTTCTGTAATGGTATCTTCTTTACGAATAATCGTGCTTTTCATCCCAGCTTTTTCACATGCACGTTTTTTTGCTTTGACATATGATTGGCTTGCAGGGTCTTCCCCAACGAGTACAACGACTAAATGTGGTACTTTTCCGTACGTCGCTTGGAGTTTACTAACTTCTTCTTTTACATCTTGTCTAATACTTTTAGATAATTCTTTTCCACTAATAATTTGACTCATTTTTTTTCCGCTCCTTATAATCTAAGTGTCTTACTTATTTTTTTATTCGCCCAATATATAATTATCTACAATCTCACCAAAAAACATAATATGCGTATCGTGATTCTTATAATGATGAGCCTTAATATCATCTGGAATGAGAGCTAAATCTTGGGTTTGGGTATATATTAACTTGCACTCATAATGAAGTTCACACTCGGCAATAACGGGAGATTTTACTCTCCGTCCTGATTTAAGTGTTAAGTTTGCTTTCTTAAATTTATCAACGTCACGTCCCGATTCTGTTCCAGCAATTTTTAAAGCTGCTTTCATATCATTACTCACAGGAACATTAATTGTATAATCATCTGCTTGAGTTAAGAGATTGTACGTAAAACGTGAGTATCTTACATAGGCAATGAAAATGGGTTTATTCCAAATAACACCGAGATGTCCCCAGGCAATAGTCATTGTATTAACACGACCATCACGATCTTTTACTGTGATAAAAACACCTTTAGGTAGTTGTTCAAGTAATGTTTCACTATGTTTATGGTAGCTTTTAATCATCAAATCACTCCTTTAAAGTAGTGATGAATATTTTTCTTTCAAATATTGTACATAATATGATGGGTTAAATGTTTCATTGGTGACTTCTTCTAGTAATTCAAGTGGTTTTTTAGTAGATCCGTAACAATGGATATTTTCTTTAAGCCATTCATTGATTGCTTTAATGTTGTTATTTTTGATGAGCGCATCAATATCAATCTCTTTTTTCATCGTGTAATAGATTTGTGCTGCATATGCACTACCTAATGCATAGGTTGGAAAATATCCAAACATACCTGCGCTCCAATGAACATCTTGTAAAATGCCTTCTTTATCGGTTTTTGGTGTAATATTTAAATACGCTTGAATACGTTCATTCCAAATAGTTGGTAAATCCTCTAAATCAATATCATCATCAAAAATCATGCGTTCTATTTCATACCGAATAAGAATGTGTAATGGATAGGTTAACTCGTCCGCTTCAATACGAATTAATGTTTCTTCAACATTATTTATAGCGTAATAAAAATCTTCAACGGTAACTCCGTTTAGTTGATCAGGAAACAATACTTTTAATTGTTCAAGATGAGCTTCCCAAAATGCTTTACTACGCCCGATGATATTTTCATAAAACCGAGATTGAGATTCGTGAATACCCATCGATGTTCCTCCATTAAGATTGGTCATATCTAATATCGGATCAATTTGTTGTTCATAAAGTGCATGTCCAAGTTCGTGAATTCCCGCAAATATGCTGCTAAAGAGATAATCTTCAATATAATGAACTGTAAATCTAACATCTTGAGAATGGGTGTTCCATGTAAATGGATGGACACTCTCTTTCAGCCCACCACGATCTAAATCAAAGTTAAAAACATCGATTAAATATTCTACGAATTGTTTTTGTTTCTTGACATCATACGTTGCATGAACGAAGTCATTATTACGTGTCTTTTTCTTCTTTAATACCTCTTGTACAAATGGTACAAGTTCTTGTTTAATAGTATTAAAGAAATTATCATAAAGCTCCATTGTCATGCCTTCTTCGAAGTCATCGAGTAAAATGTTATATTTATCTTTACGATTACTTCGGTATGCTACTTGTTTTTTCTTTGCCGCGATGATTTTTTCTAAATAAGGTTTAAAATGATTATAATCATTATTTTCTTTTGCTTCTTCCCATACACGCTGACTAAGGTTAATTAATTTAGCATATTCTACATATTCATCTTTAGGTATTTTAATTATTTTATCTAGGTCTTTTTTCGCCTTTTCAACTTCTTTTTTCTCTGTATCTTCTAGTTCATCAGATCTCTCAATCAAGCCATTTACCAGTTCTTGATACGTCTTGGATGTTTGCAAACTGAAATACTCACCACTGATTAAACTTAAAAGATCTGCACGATGAGGGAAACATGCTTTAGGTGCTTCAGTATTTGAGTCCCAACTCGCAATGGTTAATACCATACCATAAGCTTTTAATTTTTTTTGATAGGCTTTAAATTGTTTAAATAGTTCCATAATCTTCCTTCTTTCTATTTTTAAAGAAAAACGTGCGTATCACATTAGATACGCACGTCATTATTTAGAATAATCCTTTTGCGTTTCCATCTTCATCGATGTCCATATCCATCGCCGCTGGACGTTTAGGAAGTCCTGGCATGGTCATCATTGAACCGGTTAAGGCAACAATGAATCCTGCACCAATTGATGGGGTTAATTCGCGTACGTTTATAGTGAAGTCTTTTGGACGTCCATATACTTTAGGGTCATCAGAAAGACTCATTTGGGTTTTGGCCATACAAATTTGTAATTCATCCCAACCTTCACGTTTAAATTTTTTGAGTTGATTGCGCGCTTTTTTACTAAAGGTTACGCCTTTTGCTCCATAGACTGTTTTGGCGATTTTTTCAATTTTAACATCTAAAGAATCTTCTATATCATACATTCTTTTAAATGTTTGTTTATTAGATTCAATACCTTCAATAACTTTGTTGGCTAAATCAACGGCACCCTCGCCACCTTTTTCCCATACTTGTGAAACTGAATAAGGATGATTGTTCGTTTCTAGCCATGATTTTAGTGCTTTAACTTCTTCTTCAGTATCATTCATAAAATGATTAATGGCAACAACATAAGGCAATTTGAAAGCCTGGATTGTTTCTATATGTTTTTCAAGATTTTCAATACCTTGTTTTAATGCGCCAACATTCTCTTCTTTTAATTCTGTTTTCTTTACACCACCATGCATCTTAAGTGCTCGAACTGTAGCAACAATAACAACAGCACTTGGGTCAAATCCAGCTTGTTTTGTTTTAATGTCTAAGAATTTTTCAGCACCTAAATCAGCACCAAATCCCGCTTCTGTTATAACATAATCCGCAAGTTTGCGTCCCATGTTAGTAGCAATAATACTATTGCATCCATGTGCGATATTCGCAAATGGTCCACCGTGAACTAATGCAGGCGTATTTTCTAATGTTTGAACTAAGTTCGGTTTGATTGCATCTTTTAAGATAAGTGTTACTGCGCCTTCTGCGCCTAAATCACCGATAGTAATGTACTTTCGGTCATAGGTTTGAGCAATAACGATACGTTTAACGCGTTCTTTTAAATCGTTTAAATCTTTAGCTAAACAAAGCACTGCCATGATTTCACTTGCGACACTGATGTTAAATCCATCTTCTCTAGGAATTGAGTTTCCAACCCCGCCAAGTCCAACAGTAATTTGTCTTAACGCACGGTCATTCATATCAAGAGCACGTTTCCAAGAAATTCTACGTGGATCGATATTTAAATCATTGCCTTGGTGTAAATGATTATCAATCATTGCACTAACAGCGTTATTGGCAGTTGTAATTGCATGAATATCACCGGTGAAGTGCAAGTTTAAGTCTTCCATCGGAACAACTTGTGCGTGTCCACCACCAGCCGCACCACCTTTAACACCCATAACTGGGCCAAATGATGGTTCACGTAATGCGATAATCGCATTTTTTCCAATTTTATTAAATGCTTGTCCTAATCCAACGGTTGTTGTTGATTTTCCTTCACCTGCAGGTGTTGGGTTAATTGCTGTAACTAAAATAACTTTTCCATCTTTTTGATTTGCTAAACGTTTTTGAACATCTAGATTAATTTTTGCTTTATACTGTCCATATAATTCAATGTCATCTTGACTGAGTCCAAGTCGTTTTGCAATATCGGTAATTTTGTCCATTTTTGCTTCTTGAGCAATCTTTAAATCAATATTTTCCAAATAGAACCCTCCATTTCAAATTGTGTGCTATCAATTATTTATTATTACATACTTTACGCCTAGTTTCAACATAAAAACTAAAACGCTTACAAAACATTTAATTTAGAAAAAAAGCTATATGTTGTATAATAAAACTACCTAAATTGCTCCCTTAATTACATAATACCCGTTGTGATGAAAAGGGTGTGTTATTATTAAAGCGTATTGCAGTAATAATAATGACATTTTACGATGTATTCACTATTCTCATTGTAAGTTGCTAACCGATTAAAAGAAGAGGTGAAAATATGAAAGATATTAATACTCTAAGGCATCAAATCAATACATTAGATAATGAGATTATGGCCCTGCTTAATCAGCGGTTCAATATAGTGGAATCTATAGGCGACCTTAAGCATTCAAAAAAAGTTGCTATTGAAGATAATTCAAGAGAGACACTTATATTAGATAAAGCCTCATCTTTTACGTATAAAACTGAAATAGAGGCCATTTACAAAACAATATTTACAGTGAGTAAAAATTTACAACGAAAGTAGGCTTTCTTATGTACGGCTTATTAGGGAAAACATTAACACATAGCATGTCCAAGTATATTCATGAATACATTCATCCAATGGAATATCGTTTAATCGAAACAGACAATCTCGATGATTTCTTCAAAAAACGTCAATTCAAAGGCATAAATGTTACGATTCCTTATAAAAAGACTGTTATTCAATATTGCGATGTTTTAGACGATTCTGTGGTTGAAACAGGTGTCGCTAATACCATCATTAATACTAATGGGTTTTTAAAAGCATATAATACCGACTATTTAGCTTTGAAAAATATTATTAAGTCTCACTTTCTAAGTGTTGAACATGCTGATATTGCCATCATTGGAAATGGTGCAACATCGACTAGTCTTCATAAAGCACTGACAGCACTAAATTATTCGAAAGTCACAGTTTATGCAAGATCTCCTAAAAATAAAGAAGAACTTTCTTTTGAGAAGATAAAATCATGTCATACTATCTTAATTAATACAACACCCATTGGAATGTATCCAAATAATGATGTTCCTTTTCCAATTGACCTAGCATTATTGCCAAAATTAGTATTCGTTTTCGATGTTGTTTATAACCCATTAAGAACATCCTTAATTTTAGAAGCTGAAGATCGTAAGATTAAAACGCTGTCTGGGCTAACTATGCTTGTCACACAAGCATATTATGCAAATCAATACTTCTTTAACACAAAGTATAAACAAAATATAATTGAAGATACCTATAAATATATCTATAAGCTAATGTTGAATTTAACGCTTATCGGACTTCCTTTTTCTGGAAAAACAACCTATGGTAAATTGTTGGGAAATCGCTTTAATAAGACTTTTATAGATATTGATGATGCAATCATAAACGGTGCTAAAATGTCAATTACGGATATTTTTAAAAATTACGGCGAAGCCTATTTTAGAAAACTTGAATCGAATAAAATACATTCGATTGCTAAAGAGATAAATCAAATAATTTCAACAGGTGGTGGCGTTGTTTTAAACAACTCTAATATTCATAGTTTAAAAAGAACGAGTGTTATTATTTATTTAGACCTTGCAACTGAACTAATGAAGACCATACGATTTCATAGCCGACCTCATGTGAAAACCTATGAAGACTTATTAGAATTAAAGACAATGCGAAGCGAAATATATGAAAAAGCAGCCGATGTTATTATAATTAAAGATACATTAAATCATAAAACTATCATGGACCGATTAGAGGTGAAAATCAATGAATATATTAATTATCAATGGACCAAATCTAAACCTTTTAGGGACTAGAGAACCTACTATATACGGAGAGAAGACATATCAGGATTTAGAGACAACACTTAAAGATTATGCCGCGTCTTTAAATATTGAACTTGATATTCATCAAACAAACTTTGAAGGTATCATCATTGATTTATTGCATCATGCTTATTCAAAACCATACCATGGAATTATTTTAAATGCAGCCGCACTTAGCCATTATAGTTATGCTATTTATGACGCTATTAAAGCAGTCGATGTGCCAGTTGTAAATGTGCATTTAACTGACCCAACTACACGAAATGAAGCCTTTAGACATAATGATGTGATTGAAGCGGCATGTTTGTCAACATTTAAAGGTAAAGGATTCCGTAGTTATCAAGATGCCATCACGTTTTTACAAAAGGAGGTCAAGGTATGATTATCACATTAAAAAAAGACGCCTTGTTAAATGATGTGAATACATTAACCGATGATTTAATAGATCAAGGCTTCCACCTTGAAACTGTTCAAGGATCATCATATACCGTTATTCATATACTCGGAGATACGACGCATTTTGATGCTAATAAGTTATATGCATATCCATGTGTTGAACGCGTTATCAATATTCAAGATCCTTACATTAAAGCACATAAACAAAACCATCCTGAAAAAACAATTATTACTGTAAATGGTGTTAAAATTGGGCGAGATCCAATAATTATTGCTGGCCCCTGTAGTGTGGAAAGTGAAACACAAATTTATCAAACTGCAAAACTAGTTAAAGAACAAGGTGCCCACTTTTTACGCGGTGGCGCATATAAACCACGGACAAGCCCCTATGCCTTTCAAGGCCTAAAAGAAGAAGGGTTAAAATATTTATATAATGCTGGGAAATCTCACCAATTAGGCGTTATTAGCGAAATTGTTCATGACCGAGATTTACCTTTATTTGAACAATATGTTGATATTATTCAGGTTGGTGCACGAAACATGCAAAATTTTGAATTATTAAAATCCTTAGGTCAATCAACTAAACCAATTCTATTAAAACGTGGGTTTGGAAATACCATTGAAGAGTGGTTAATGAGTGCTGAATATATTATGAATCATGGAAACAAAAATGTAATTTTATGTGAGCGAGGTATTAGAACATTTGAATCATATACAAGGGCAACACTTGATATCTCAAGTGTCTTAAGTGTCAAGTCCCTAAGTCACTTACCTATTCTTGTGGACCCATCACATGCAGCGGGTAGATGGGACCTTGTGAGTGGTCTTGCAAAGGCAAGCCTAGCAGCTGGAGCTGATGGAGTAATGATAGAAGTCCATCCAAATCCTGAGCAGGCATTAAGTGATGGAGCACAATCACTTAAACCAGAAACCTTTATTTCATTAATGGATGAGATTAAACGCTTGCTTACCGTTCTATAATTAAAAAGTCTAACCAAAATTTGGTTAGACTTTTTTTAGAATAGGTCATTTAAAATAATTGTTTGCGATCGTTTTGGACCAACAGAAACAAGATGGATATCAATATCTAGCAATTCTTTTATTTTATTTACATATGCTTTCGCGTTTTTAGGTAACGCATCAAATGTTTTAATATTACTGATATCTTCAGTAAAGCCATCCATTTCAATGTATACTGGTTCACATCGCTTATAGTCTTCGATGCTTGCTGGAACATGGTTGATTATATCGCCGTCTAGTTTATATGCAACACATATTTTCAAAGGATGAATATCTTTTAAAACATCTAACAACATAATTGCTAAATGGGTAAGACCATTTACACGTTTGGCGTGTTCTAAGACAACTAAATCTAACCACCCTATGCGTCTAGGTCTACCTGTAGTTGTTCCGAACTCATGCCCTTGGATACGGATTTGGTTTGCTAAATCACCTGTAAACTCTGTGGTAAAGTCACCTGCGCCAACACGTGTTGTGTACGCTTTGGTTATACCTAAAACATCGGTTATCATTTGTGGAGCGATGCCTGTATTTAATGAAACGCTAGCTGCGGTTGGTGAGCTGCTTGTGACATAAGGATAGGTTCCGTGATCTAGACAAAGCATTGTCCCTTGTGCGCCTTCAAACAATACTTTTTTTCCCTCTTTAATCGCATTATAAATAGGAATACTTGTATCAGTAACATGCTTTCTAATAGCGCTTTGAACTTCTTTGTATGGTTCAAGTAATGTTTCTTTAGTAAGTGGTTCATATCCAAAATTTTTAAGTATTGAATTTACATAAGGAAGTTGGTTATCCAAATGGGCTATAAACCGGGATTTATGGATAAAATCTCCTAATCGTAACCCAGTACGTGCTGTTTTATCCATATACGTTGGCCCAATGCCTTTTTTCGTTGTACCTACTTTATTTGCATCTGATTTTAGATTTTCATAGAGAGTATCTAAAACTTTATGATAAGGTAAAATGACATGTGCTTTGTTAGAAATAATTAAATTTTCTATGCTGATGTCTTTTTCTTGTAACATTAACATTTCTTCATGTAATGCGTAAGGATCAATAACCATCCCGTTACCTAATACATTAATTGCTTTAGAATTAAAAATTCCTGAAGGAATTAAGTGAAGTGCAAATTTAGAGTCGTCAAAGACAATTGTATGTCCTGCATTATTACCACCTTGAAACCTTACAATCATATCTGCTTGTTTTGCTAAATAATCGGTAACTTTTCCTTTACCTTCGTCACCCCATTGAGTGCCTACAATTGTTACTGTTTTCATAGCAGAACTCCTTTATCTTTTAATCTACTTTTTGTCATGCTGTTCTAGCCACTTCAAGTGTATCAAAGCCCCCTACCTGTGTCAATTGCTTTTTAGTAGAGTAAAAAGAAAAACGCGGAATATTTTCCGCGTTTACATGGATTCTAATAAGGTAATTACGTATGTTAAAAAGTGATGATCAAGTTTGTGTTTTTCCAACTCAATGGTAATTTTGTTTTTCTTATAACTTAGGTGTATAAACTCTGATAATTCATCAACTTTAGTAAATAGTCGTTCTCCATTGATTTTTGCAGATGCTTTTTCGGAAAACACAAACTTTACAGTTTTTGGCTTTTCTTGAATGCGTTCTATACCTTTTGTGATTGCTAGGTTTTCATAAAGTTTTTCTTGCATATAATGAACCAATTTTATTGGTACTTCTCCAAATCTATCCTCGAGCTCTTCTTTTAATAGTAGATAGTCATTACTTGATTCTAAAGCACTAATTCTTTTATGCAATTCAAGTTTTAAATCATCATTATTAATATAGTTGCTTGGAATGGTTTTATCCACTTCGAACTTAATTGTTTGTTTAGCACTTTCCTTAGCTTGTGTTGTTGGTTTATCTTTATCTTTTTCTTTATCGATTTCTTCTTTTAACATATCTAAGAACAAGTCAATTCCTACGCTATCGATAAACCCTGATTGTTCTGTTCCTAATATATCTCCAGCTCCGCGTATGGCTAAATCTCGCATAGCGATTTTATAGCCACTACCAAGTTCAGTGAATTCTTTGATGACTTGTAGGCGTTTGACAGCTTCTTCTTTTAATTGCTTGTTTTTATCATACATGAGGTAACTGTAAGCAATGCGATTACTTCGGCCGACACGGCCTCTAATTTGATAGAGTTGCGATAGTCCTAATTTATCGGCATCATGGATGATTAATGTATTTGCGTTAGGAATATCAATTCCTGTTTCAATAATTGTCGTTGAAACTAAAACATCAAACTTGTGATCAAGAAAATCTTCAATCATTTGTTCAAGTTTTAAGCGACTCATTTTTCCATGAGCATACCCAATATTAGCATCAGGAATAAGCCGTTCTAAAGATTCCTTAACATGGGTAATGGTATCGACACGATTATAAAGATAAAACACTTGTCCTCCGCGAGCCAATTCTCTTTCTACTGCATCTTTAATAACATGGTCATTACGTTGTAGTACGTAGGTTTGAATTGGGAGTCTATTTTTAGGCGGGGTTTCTAGTAAGCTCATCTGTTTAACACCAGTCATCGCCATTTGGAGGGTTCTTGGTATTGGTGTTGCGCTTAAGCTTAAAACATCAACATGGGTTTTTAACTGTTTGATTTTTTCTTTATGTTCAACACCAAAGCGTTGTTCTTCATCAATAATTAATAATCCTAAGTCTTTGAATACTATATCTTTTGATAGTAATCTGTGTGTGCCTAATACAACATCTATTTCTCCAGTTTTTAATTTTTTTAAGACTTTATTTTGATTCGCTTTGGTAACAAAACGATTTAATAATGCGCATTTTATTCCATGCTTTTCTAAACGTTCTTTAAATGTGTAATAATGTTGTCTAGCGAGAACAGTTGTTGGGGCGAGATAGGCTGTTTGTTTGTTATCGAGAGCGGCTTTAAATGCGGCACGTAAAGCAACTTCAGTTTTACCGTAGCCAACATCACCACAAATAAGTCGGTCCATAGGCTTTTTATCTTCCATGTCGCGTTTTACGTCTTCAATAGCTTTTTGTTGGTCTTCTGTTTCTTCATATAAAAAATCTGCTTCAAAAATATCTGTTAAATCATTGTCCTCACTAAACGCAAATCCTTCTACATGTTCGCGTTCAGCGTATAATTTAATTAAGTTTGCGGCAATATCTTTTGCTTTTTTACGTACACGAGACTTAGTTTTAGCCCACTCAGCGCTTCCTAATTTATTGAGTTTTGGGTGGATACCTTCGTGTGCAACATATTTTTGTAGCAGATGGATGTTCTCTACTGGAATATATAATGTGTCTTCTCCACGATATTGAATAACAATATAATCATTTGTATGTCCTGAAACTTCCATCGTTTTAATTTCTAGAAAACGACCAATACCATGATCGTAATGAACGATGTGGTCACCTTTTTCTAGTTGCTTAACATGACTTATTTTCTTTGTATCTTTAAAAACCGATTTATATTTAGGTTTTTTCTTTTCAGTTTCATGATATATTGCACTTTCATTCAATACGATAAGGTTTGTATCAAACCATTCAAATGCATTGTGGCTATCTCCGCGAATTAGATTAATGCGTTTAGAAAAGAGGGCATCATTTTTTCCTAACCTTTTTATCTCGATACTCGATTCAAGTTGATTATATAGGGCTTCAAATCGTTTTTCATTTTCAATTGTAATGAGGACAGTTGTATAATGGTCATATTTTTTTAAGTCGTTAAGTAACTGATGGAAATTATTTTCATAAAACGGGGTATGTTTTGCACGCACTCTGATGGCATTTTTTTCATTATGTAGTGATTCTAAATCATTTAGTATTATTTTTTTATCGTGATAGATACGATCAAGGTCCTTAATAAATGCAAAGTCCATTTTTGGATAATCATTCATATCCATGACCCACTCTGTTAAATCGTGGACAATGGTTTCATAAGATTGTTTGATTTTATTGTCTTTTATATGCACAACGAGTGGTTTATTTAAATAGTCACTAATGGTTTCTAAGTTGGCGTCCATAAAACGCATATATCTAGAAAGTTGATCTAGTGACTCATAGTTTTCGAGT
>CAZXSS010000032.1:0-1137 GCA_964643385.1 uncultured Candidatus Izemoplasmatales bacterium | reverse complement strand
GTCCATAAAACGCATATATCTAGAAAGTTGATCTAGTGACTCATAGTTTTCGAGTTGTGTGAGTTCATCATAAACGCGTTTTGTTGTATCGTCATCAAGTTCTAGAGGTGACATATGTTCTAAGACATTAGTCTTGATAGTTTTTAACATTGCATCATTATAAAAGAATTCCGTACGTGGAAATAGCGAAAATGTTTGAATTTTCTTAATCGATCGTTGGGTATTAACATTAAACGTACGAATTGATTCAATTTCAGTATCAAATAAATCTATACGGATAGGATTCTCTAAATCCGTTAAGTAAAGATCAATCAAACTTCCACGGATTGAAAAATCGCCTACATTTTCAACAACATCAACTTTTTTATAGCCAAATTGGATTAATTGTTGAACAAACGGTGTGATATATATGTCATCACCTATAGTATATGACTTCATATTATTAGCATACATGGCTTTAGGTAACATATATTTAATATACCCAGTAGGGTGGGTTATAACTGTATGTTGTTTAGGTTTAAGTAATTGTTCTATTGTAAAGAGACGTTCATACTTTAAATCGTCACTCATTGCAAGCATTTCTGTGGTGATAAACTCATCTTGAGGAAACATGAGTGTATCTGGGGCTTCTTTAGTTAAATGGTTAAAGAGTTTTTGGGCATGATACAAATTATGATGTACGATAAGAATATCTTGATTTGTCATCGTTTTAAGCATATTTATTATCACAGCGTTTAAGCTATCAAAGGTATCTGATAACTCAATGATTTCATCATGTTCGAGTTTGTTTTGTAATTGCTTATAAAAATCAGTGGTTTTTAAAAACTCATAGAGTGCATGCATTCATATCACCTCACGTCGTTTGGGCGAACCGCCTAGAGGTAGGGGGTTCGCCTTATTAAGTTTATTGTACCAAACAATTTTGATTACGCAACAAAAAAACCCTAAAAAGGGTTTAGTTGTATGTATTCATAATGTTGGAAAATGGAATGTCTTTTATGAAATCTTCGATAATTGAAACAGTTTGGTTGATGCTTTCGATAACGTCTTTTTTTTCACTTTTTTTAAATGGTTTTAAAACGTATATTTTTGAATCCATTTTTGCAGACTGATCAATACCAAACTTCACGCGTTTAA
>CAZXSS010000031.1:0-15478 GCA_964643385.1 uncultured Candidatus Izemoplasmatales bacterium | reverse complement strand
AAAAAGAGGCAACGGCAGCGGATGTTAAAAGTAACATCACAAAGCTTTTAAATTGTTTGATAAAAAGCCTGATTAAAGACACACGGTCTTCGCTTTCTAACTGATTCTTACCGTGTTTGTTTAACCTTTTAGTGGCCTCTGATTCACTCAGTCCATCATGTATATCGGTTGATACGTTTTTTGCGATAGTTTCTATCGATTGTTTATAAACGGGCGTATCTTTTGCCATAGTACACCTCACTATTTATGTCTTAATCTTTATTATAATCAATTTTTACAAATTTACAAAATGAAGAACGTATTTAAAGATTTAAAAAAGCTATAACAAGGTGTGTTATAGCTTTATATATGTTACTTAAATCTTGATTTCAACCATGAAGGAATGTTGGTTTTTGATGGTTCTTCATTGTCTTTTTTATCGTCTTCTTTAGCTTTTTTACGTTGTTTCTTAGATTTTTTTGATTTTTTTGGTTTATCGTTATCGACGTCATCTTCTTCATCTAAATCTGGTGCATCAGATGGTCTAACATAATCATCGCTACCAAGTGCAGCCAATTCGATTTTACGGTTTTCATCAAAGCCTGCGGCGATGACAGTTACAATAACATCATCTTCTAGGTCTTGGTTAATCGTTGTACCATAAATAACATTAATTTCTGTAGTACTTGCGGCTTGAATCGCTTCAATCGCTTCAGTCACTTCCCAAAGCGCAATGTTTGTGCCACTGGTAATATTGACAATCGCATCAGTAGCGCCATCGATATTGGCATCAAGCAGTGGTGAATGAATCGCTTTTTTTGCCGCTTCTACCGCACGGTTTTCACCATCAGCAATCCCAATTCCCATAAGCGCGGTTCCTTTATCTTTCATCACGGTTTTAACATCCGCAAAGTCAAGATTAATAAGCCCTGGGACGGTAATAACTTCGGCAATCCCTTGAACCCCTTGGCGCAATACATTATCGGCTTCTCTAAATGCTTCTAACATTGATGTATTGCGATCAGTTACGTAAAGTAAGCGATCATTTGGGACAATGATTAAGGTATCAACATAAGGTTTTAACGCATCTAAGCCTTCAAGTGCAGTCGCTACGCGGCGGCGTCCTTCAAACTTGAATGGTTTAGTCACAATACCAACCGTTAAACATCCCATTTCACGGGAAATTTTAGCAATCACCGGTGCGGCACCGGTTCCCGTTCCTCCACCCATCCCTGCGGTGATAAATACCATGTCGGTATCTTGCAGGAGGTCGCGAATTTCGTCTTCTGATTCTAGCGCGGCACGACGACCAATTTCTGGGTCAGCGCCAGCACCTAACCCTCGGGTTAATAATTTTCCTATTTGTAAGCGAATATTTGCTTTTGATTGTCTTAGTACTTGTGCATCCGTATTGACGGCTACAAATGAAACCCCTTGAACTTCATTTTCGATCATACGGTTGACAGCGTTTCCGCCGCCACCACCGACTCCGATGACTTTTATCGAGGGTTTTTGACTAAAATGGTCGTTCTGTTCAAACATAGTATGACCTCCAATAAATCTTTACGCCTATTATAACGCATAACGGCTAATATTAAAACTATTATAACGGCTATTTTTTATAGAATTTTTTAAAAAATGCATTTTTATAGGTAATTAATTCATCATTTTTAATTGCTTCACGGATGTCTTTCATCAGTGTTTTTAAAAAATAAAGGTTGTGATAACTTACAAGACGCTGACCTAAAGTTTCTTGGCCTTTAAATAAATGACGCAAATAACTTCTTGTATACGTAGTACAAACATTGCAGTCGCATTCTGGGTCGAGCCCTTGCATGTCTTTTTCAAATGTTTTATTTTTAATCGCAATCCGGCCAGCTTTAGTATAGGCACTGCCGTGTCTAGCAAGCCTTGTTGGATTGACACAATCAAACATATCAATACCGCGAATGACACCTTCTAATAAATCATCTGGGGTGCCTACACCCATTAAGTAATGAGGGATATTGTCTGGTAAATCATCTTTTAAGAAATCTAAGACTTTATACATATCTTCTTTGGTCTCACCAACGCTTAACCCGCCAATCGCGATGCCATCAAAGTTTAACTTCATTGTTTCTTTTAAGGAATGTTTCCGTAAATCTTCATGCGGGCCACCTTGGACAATTCCAAACAATGATTGGTCCTTTTTAGAATGCACATCTTTGCCGCGTTTTGCCCATCTTAACGTACGCTCAACCGATGCTTTCATATAGTCATATTCTGCATCAAACGGAGGACATTCATCAAAACTCATCGCAATGTCTGCGCCTAAATCTTCTTGTATTTTTATACTTTTTTCTGGTGATAAGAACAGTTTTTCTCCGCTTTTATGGTGTCTAAAATGGACACCTTCTTCAGTAATTTCGCGCATGTCGCTTAGACTGAATACCTGGTATCCACCAGAATCTGTTAACAGGGCGTGGTCCCATTTCATAAAACCACGGATTCCGCCATGGGCTTTAACAATATCCTCACCTGGTTGTAACCATAAATGATAAGTATTGCCTAAAATAAGCCCATCACTAACCGCTTCTATTTCATTCACATCTAAGGTTTTGACGGTTGCTTGGGTCCCAACAGGCATAAAAATCGGCGTTTCAAACGACCCATGTGGTGTATGGAGTATGCCGTAACGGGCACCGGATTCTTTACAAACGTGTTTTAGTTCATAGCGTACTTTCATCTAATCTTCCTTCTTTAACTGACGATGTGCGTTGCTCACCATCAAATTTATTCGGTTCAATTGGTTTATTTTTGAGGCGCTTGTATCATAATCAATGGCTACTATATTACTGTTTGGATATAGTGTTTTAAGTTTTTTAAACATCCCTTTACCCGCAATATGATTGGGTAAACACCCAAAGGGTTGGGTACAGACAATATTTGGGGCACCGTGATGGATTAAATCAATCATCTCAGCGGTTAATAGCCAGCCTTCTCCTGTATGGGTTCCGTAGTTAAGGACCCCTTTAACAAGACGTTTTAATTGTTTATAAGACACCCCACCATCAAAGCCAGCGCGCCTCATCAGTTTTCTTATTTTATTGCGTCTAACTTCAACATACCATATCGCAAGTTTTAAAATCAAGCGTTCTTTCTTTGGACCACCGTACGCTTTTATATCATAGGCACGTGAATCAAAGGTATATAAAAAGAAATCATAAAGCGGTGGCACGATTACTTCACAGTCTTCTTCTATTAACGACTGTTCTAAATGGTTATTACCTAGTGGAGAATACTTAACATAAATTTCTCCGACTATCCCGACTTTTGGTTTTTTGATATTTAATGTATCAATCGCTTTAAAGGCAGCGATAATCTCTTTACACATGCGTTTTTGTCTGTGCCAGCTAAATAATGAGGAATGATCGAAATACGACTCCATTTTTTTATTAATGTCTTTTACGAGTGATTCAACCGTACCAGGTACCGCTTCATACGGTCTAACTTGGTTGGTTAAACTCATCATTAGATCCCCAAATAACATCGCATCATGAAACTTATGTAAGAGTCTTGCGCTAATGGCAAAGCCTGGATTCTTTTCTAAGCCGCCAGTATTTAAAGAAATCACCGGGACAAACCCGTAGCCTGCTTTATCAAGGGCTTTTCTAAGGAGGGCGATATAATTACTAGCGCGGCATCCACCTCCGGTTTGGGTGATGATAAGTGCGAGTTTATTCGCATCTTTATGGCGTTTTTTAATTGCGTCAATAAACTGCCCAATCACCAGCATGGCGGGAATACAAATATCGTTATGGGAATATTTCATGCCTTCATGAATTAGATCATAATCATCGGTTTTTAACAGTTCTGCTTTATAACCTTCTGTCTTTAAGGCATCAACAAAATAATCAAAATGGTACGGTGCCATTTGCGGGACTAAAATCGTATGCGTTTTTCGCATTGCTTCTGTAAATACTGCACGCTCGCTCATCTAGATACACCGCCCATCGTTGACAGTAAACTTCTTAACCTTATATTAACGGCCCCTAGATTGGAAATTTCGTCAATTTTTATTTGTGTATACAGTTTATGGTATTTATCTAAAATCCGTTTAACCTCATCACTTGTAATCGCATCAAGCCCACACCCAAAACTAACAAGTTGAACTAAGTTCACATTGTCTAAAGACCCAATATATTTAGCCACATCATAAAGTCTTGTATGGTAGGTCCATTGATTTAATACCTTGACTGGGTCTTGATTTGCAAGATGGCTTAAGGCATCTTCGCTAATCACAACCACATTTAAACTGCGCATGAGTTTGGGAATACCGTGGTTAATCTCTGGGTCGATGTGGTATGGTCTACCCGCTAAGACAACGGTATTTAAATTGTTTTTTTCCGCATAAATAAGGGCGTGTTCTCCCTTGTTTTGAATATCTTTTTTATACGCTAAATAAGACTGCATCGCGGTTTTGTAAGCGGATTTTATTGCCCGCTTGCTTACGGTAACAACCGGCTTAAGCATCGCATGTATGGCATTTACAAACTTAGTGATATCATTTGTGGTGACATACGGTTGATGAAACATATCTAGTGGAATACTGTCCATATTGGCACTAATAACCTCAGGATAATGGGCGACAATAGGACAATTATAATGGTTATCGGCATGCATTTTTTCTTGCATATTATACGGCATATTAGGATAAAAAATAAAGTCTGGTTGGTGTTCTAAAAGCACTTCAATATGTCCGTGGACAAGTTTTGCCGGATAACAAATCGTATCACTTGGAATCGAATCTTGTCCTTTTTCATAAAGCGCTTTGTTTGAGCGGCCACTGTGAATGACTTTAATATTAAGCGCATCAAAAAACGGTTGCCAAAACGGATAATTTTCATACATGTTTAAAACCATCGGGATGCCAACGGTATGTGTATATGATTTATTGTCATCAGCTTGATAGCTTAAAAGTTTATCGTATTTATAAAGATATAAGTTGGGTATATCTTCATAATCTCTCGTAATGCCAGCGCCTTTTTCACACCGGTTTCCTGTAATAAATGTGTGTTTATCCGCAAACATATTTACTGTTAACTGACAGCGGTTATCACACTGATGACAGGTTGCGCGCTTAGTTTTATATGTGAACGTTTTAAGCGCTTTTGTATCTAATATGGTGGATGCATGATTATTGGTTTGTTTTTTAGCAATCAACGCTGCCCCAAACGCCCCCATAACACCGGCAATTGAAGGCCGTTTAACCTCTACACCCGTTTCAAGTTCAAACGCGCGTAACACCGCGTCATTTTTAAACGTCCCACCTTGGACGACAATACGCTCACCATATTCTTCTTTGACATCATGCGCGCGGATAACCTTATATAAAGCATTCTTAACAACGCTGATGGCAAGGCCTGCGCTTATGTCTTTACTAGATGCGGCTTCTGATTGGGCTTGTTTGACACTTGAGTTCATAAATACAGTGCACCGGCTTCCTAAATCAACAGGAGCTTTAGCTTTCACCGCCATCTCAGCAAACGCTTCAACAGTGTGACCGAGTGATGATGCGAACGTTTCAATAAATGACCCGCAGCCACTACTACAGGCTTCATTTAAAACAATTTGTGTAATAACCCCGTCTTCTACTTTAAAGCATTTCATATCTTGACCGCCAATATCTATGACAAAATTCACCTTTTCGTCAAAATATTTCGCCGCTTCATAATGACAAATGGTTTCAACTTCACCACCGTCTAAATGAAACGCATGGTTAATTAACGCTTCACCATAACCAGTACTGAACGCGCGTTTAATGGTAATCTGATCATGGAGTTTTGTATACATCTCAAGCAATGCATTTTTGACAATCTCTACAGGGTTGCCTTTATTATGCGCATAGTATTGATATAAAATATCATTATCTTCACTAAGTAACACAAGTTTTGTCGTTGTACTGCCGGCATCAATGCCTAAATAGGCATTACCTTGATAAGTGTTGATATCAATATCATGGACTTTATGATCTTGATGTCTTATTTTAAACTGATTGTACTCAGCCTCGTCTTTGAATAACGGTCGCAAGGTTTTTCTTAAGTGGTCTTTATGGTGTTTACGGTAAGATTCTAACTTTTCTGTCACTTCATCAATTGTAAGAACCTGTTGATTGGCTTCTAAGGCGGCACCTAGTGCGACAAAGATTTCACCGTTTTTAGGAATATACACATCGTCTAAATGTAAGAACTCGATGAACCGTTTTCTTAACTCACTCGCGAACGTAAGCGGACCACCCAAAAAGGCGACTTTACCTTTAATCTTGCGTCCTTGACTTAAGCCACCAACGGTTTGATTGACAATCGCTTGATAAATAGAGGCGGCAATATCTTCTTTGCGTGCCCCTTGATTTAATAATGGTTGGATATCGGTTTTTGCGAATACGCCACACCGTGACGCAATATCATACAGTTTGTGATAGTCCTTAGCCAGCACGTTAACGCCAGCCGCATCGGTATTTAAAAGCGATGCCATTTGATCGATAAAAGCACCCGTTCCTCCAGCGCACGTTCCATTCATCCGTTGTTCAATATTGACGCCATCAAAAAAGATGATTTTAGCATCTTCACCACCAAGCTCAATACACACATCCACATGCCCAGCATGATGATTGAGCGCGGTGGTTGCACTAATCACTTCTTGAGTGAACTGCGCATCAATGTATTTAGCCAGTCTAAGCCCCGCGCTTCCCGTAAAATTAACATGCATTTTTTGGTTTCCAAGTGCGGCTTTTAATTGAATCATCAAACGTTTTAATGATTTTGACACACTGCTCATATGGCGTTCATATGTTTTATATATTATTGTATTGTTTTGATCTAAGACAACAACTTTAATGGTGGTACTTCCTATATCTATCCCTATTCGGTTATATTTCATACTGTCACCCTAACGTTTTTCATGTCTTTATTATTATATATGAAAACGGGGTAAAATGCTATCATGCTTTATACACAAATGATTTGAAATCCATTATAAATAAGCAAATTAATCAATTTTAGCAACTATTTTATTCGTATATATTAATTTTTTTAATAAATAGATTAATTTATTTAATATCACACTTGACATTTTACAACACATCCCTTACAATAAAAATATCAAAGCAATTCGTGAGGTGACTTATGGATCAATTAGAAACTGTAAAAACAAAAGATCCCATCTTAGAATCAGTCTATAATGGGACACTAAGCCCAGAAGATGCATTGGTTGAAATGGAGACAACACCTGTCAAACCAAAAGGCAAATTGAAACGCGCACATTTTATTAAACTTGATATTACGCTGCCACATGAGTCAAAACGCTTAAACATTTTCTTAAAAACACTCTTCGCGATGCCGATTCCGATGTTTTTAATGAAACTTGGCCTCAAATTCGCAAGTAAAAAAGGCGCAAGTGCTATTCAAGAACACGTTGATAACGAGGATGCTAAAACTAAAGCGTTAGATGGTGTCAACGATTTAGAACAGTATTACGATATTATCAAGTATGCCAAACACAGTAAAATCGATGTCATCACTGATGATGCCATTATCCACATTAAAATAATCTAAGGAGTGAAATACATGCAAAAACATGTTATTGGCGAATGCCCAATCTGTAAACATGATTTATTCGTAACAAAACTAGAGTGTACCAACTGCCACACAGAAATTAGCGGACAATTTCAACTCTCTAAATTTAACTACTTATCAAAAGAACATTTATATTTTATTGAGCTGTTTATTAAAAACAAAGGCAGCATCAAACAACTTGAAAAAGAACTTCAAGTATCGTATCCAACCGTTAAGAAAATGCTTGATGAAGTTATCGTATCTTTAGGCTATACTGTCTCTAAAGACGATGAAGACCAAGCGGATAAAGATGCCATTTTAGAAAAACTCGCAAACGGCGAAATTTCTAGTGAAGAAGCACTCAAACTATTAAAATAGAAGGTGAAAATGATGAGTCAAGAAAAACTGAAAATCTTAGAAATGATCCAAAATAAAACCATTACTGCTCAAGAAGGCGCTGAGTTACTTAATGCGGTTGATAGCGATAAAAAAGAACCGATTAAAACCAAACAAGCATTTAAAATGTTTCGGATTAAAATTCTTAGTAACGACGGAGATAAAGTCAATGTTTCAATTCCTTTAGAGTTCGCTAAAATTGCGTTAAGCGGATCTAAATCTGGCGGTAAACGCTTTATGAAACTAGATAAACTTAAAGATATGGATATCGATTTAGATTTTGATCAAATATTAGATCTTATCGAACAAGGCACAGACGGTAAGATCGTTGATATTGAATCGGCTGATGGCGACATCGTCAAAATTTTTGTTGAATAACCATGAAAGCTATATTTAAAAACACAAACTTCACCCTGCTTTTCTTAGGCAGTTTTGTCTCGAACATCGGAACCACGTTTTATAATTTTGCAGTCGGATGGTTCATCCTCTCTTTGACAGAATCGCCTTTACAAGCAGGGCTTTATATTGCCCTAGGTGCCATTGTCCAAGTCATTACAACACCCCTTGCTGGTGTGTACGCGGACCGGATTAATAAAATCCGTATTCTCTACATCACGGATTTTATTAGAGGGATTAGTGTCTTAGTTGGTGGATTACTTATTTTTACCTTTAGTCAAGATCTTTATCTTCTACTGATTTTATATACGATTACGGTTATTTTAGCACTTAATAACGCCTTCTTTAATCCAGCAATTACTGCGCTTAGACCAGAGATTGTTGATGATGAAAACCTTAATCAAGCAAACGCAGTCTTTAGTTTTATCGGCAGTATTCAAACAATTCTTGGGGTATTACTTGCGGGTATTTTATACACCCTACTCGGGATTGAACTGATTTTCATTATTAATGGTATAAGTTTTATCGTTAGTGGATTTACAGAAATGTTTATCCGTACAAGACATCCTAACGTCCAAATTAGAAAAGATGATAGCACCTTGATTGATGATTTCAAAGTCGGCATGCGCTATATTAAACATAAAACTGGATTATTACAACTCATGCTTTGTGCGGTTGTTCTAAATTTCGCAACAGCCCCGATATTCGCCAATGCCTTACCGTACCTTTATAACATTGTTTTAGATAAAGAACCGATTTATCTATCAATCAGCAGCATTACCTTCTCAGCTGGCATGTTGCTTGGCGGAATTATCGTTGGGTCGTTAGGATCCAATATTGTAATTAGAAGAAATGTTAGACAAGGCATGACGATGATGACGCTAATGTTCATATTACAAGGATTTTTAATCCACGCTGTAAGCACATCAATCATTCATTTCAATACCTTTACAGCCATGTTTTTACCGCTACTCTTTATTTCAGCCATTGCCAATATATGGTTAAATGTTCCCTTTATGACAGGACTTATGCGAGCAACTGAGCAATCTGTTAGAGGCCGTGTACTATCAATGATAGAAACCCTTGCAGGGGGACTGGTTCCATTATCATTTGTGCTTGGTGGGGTTATCTTAGAATATACAAACATCAGTATTTTATTTGTGTTCTCTATTAGTTTAATGATTATTCCTTACACCATCATGATGTTTGGTAAACGCACAAATCATCTTTTAGCTTCATTATCATAAAAAAGCGATATAATGAATCGTCATATAAGATTCGTTATATTGCTTTTTATTTTTTATACATAAACTCCCCTTTTAAAGAGGCTAGATCAAGGCATATGGCTAGATTAAGACAGATGTGTCCTTTACTTCATTACATCTTTGGGGTATACTATTGTTAATTTTCTTAAAACTTACCTATAAAGGAGCAGGTCAATGAAACAATATACATTTATTATTTTTGGTTTAATTTATATGTTATTTACGTCTTCTGAAACCCTATTACTTTCTGGTATAGTTTTTGTTTTTGTATATGGTATTTTGACGATAGTCGCCGGAATATTATTATTAAAACACCGTTCTATTGAATCTATTATCTTGTTTGCTGTCTCATTATTAGTTTTAGTTTATACATTTGTTGACTGGCAACTATCTAACAATGTACTCTATGAACGAGACGCCCTTCACGTTATCATTGGGCTTACGCTAGTGATTTTTGGTATCGTCAATATTATAAAACAAAATAATTAAACACTTTTTTAATCTATGGACTTAAGCCAATATTGTAGACATATTTAGTTTGAGAGTAAAAAATGTCATCGAATGAGGAAACAATATTATTCTCAGTTATAGGACAAAGGTATGCCATAAAGCCTATTCAGATAAATATTGTGTGCTAGTTTTAGGAGACTAATAATGTTTTTTATGACCTTAAACTACGTAGTTTTATTGTCTATATTGTATTGATAAATTTATTCCTTGTGAACATATTTTTTATGTCTGTTAACTTATAGATAAATATGTTGAAGTATATGTTTATACTACATTTCTTCTTTCCAATATTTATACGTATGTAATAAAATGACTTTTTGAAAGTTAAAAAATTATGATATAATTTATATATAGAAGAAAGTAATCTATAATCATGGAGGGGATTATATGAAAAAATCACTATTTGTATTAAGCCTTTTATGCTTTTTTATCCTTGTAAGTTGTACTGATAACGATAATAATTTAACAAACGAAGACAAAGATGATTTATTTTCTGTACTTGAACACGATGAAGCAACGATTGATATGATTACACATAGTTCTATGCGTTTTGCGACAGACACCTTGGTGGAGTTTCGCAACCCAAATGGACCAAGTATTTTGCTTAACCTTGAAACGGGAGACATTATTAATATAAACGACCGACTTAATATTGAGGATGATGCGTCGTATAATGGACATTTTCTTAATGATGAATATAGTTTTTTATATAGAGATAACCACCTTATTAAAATATATAACGATGACATATCCTACCTAGATTATTCTAATGATATTAGTATTACGAGTGTTCAACACTATGATGACGATTACTATATTATTGAGTTGCTTGATACGCAAAATGACATTAAAAGCGTAGAAATTAGACACCTTGATGATGATACCATCTTGTTTGAACAAAGCAATCTTTACCTTTATAACAAAGATATTTTCTTTGATGATAGTGATCAGGGCGGTACCACTGTCCATCAACTCGTCGATGGTACTCTAAGAGAAGTAACACAATTTCCTTATGTGTTCTCAGAATCGGGTGCGACTGAATCAACTGAATCATTTATAGTCTTTAATCCAAAGGTATATGGTCAATTTCGGTTTATTATATTCGAGTATGACTCAGAAGGCCTAGCACATGTTAATACCGAGATTGAGACAACATCTTTACATCATGTTAAAAAACTAAATGATTTTGTTGTTTTTGAATACAATACACAATACGTATTATATGATGAGTCACTAAATGCCATGCTTGACATGGATAGCGATACGTATGATTTAGAGACCGTGTATCCAATCAATGAAACGTATTATTTTGACACCGCAAATAATAAAATCCAAGTAAAAACCTATGACGATGTTGTTGTAGCTGAAATATCACTATCTGATGATGTAGAATATATTTGGGTTCGATATAATAAAACAAATGCATTATACGAAATATCTACTAACCATGGGCTCTATGCATTTGACGCAGAAACGCAAACATTAGAAGAATCAACCCATGATTCTTATCAGGACTTTAGTCTTGATGTATCGTATCAAGACGGGGAGTTAACGATATCAGAAACCATTGATGACACCCTCATCAATTATGAGTTAGACAGCATGGAAGAATTCTTGAATGACCATTCAAGTACCATTGAACGCGTACATGCTTCACGGTATGGTGAATACATAGTTTGTTTTGCTTATGGCAAAAACTACCTAGACAAAGATTTCTTTATGTACAAAGATGAAGAACTTATTACCTCAGGATATCTGATAGCCTCTAATGTAGAATCAGATTATGTCAGTTTCTTGATTAGAGATGAAGCATATAACCTTACCTATTTAACGATAGATGAGCTTAATTAACTAAACACATTGTTCATCAACATACCAAATAACATAAACTCAATAACACATAGTATTAAACCATAAAAAGAACTCAGTCTAGTTTTTACCTAGACTGAGTTCTTTAATTTTGAGTTGTGTGTAATTATAAGTCTATTAATTAATCTTATTATAAGACTCATCATTATTAATTTTATAATAATGTAAGAATAGAATAGGAAGACCCAAAAGACTTTTTAATATATTTTTTTATATTTTATGATTGTATACAATATAAGTCGGCACATAATTCTTAATATTAACAAAAATGTAATGGCTAATTTTAATTTTTTATAAGGTAACAAAATTATAATGAAACAACAAGGCTTATCCCGTGCTTTTTTATTACATTAACTATATTATCATTTGGCCTTTGATCAGTAATGATAATATCAACTTCATTATAATTACATATCTTAGACATATAATCTTGATTAAATTTAAAATGATCTATCAACAAGATACGTTTTTTAGCATTAATGAGCATCTCATGTTTAATCCATGCTTGATCTGCTGAGGCTTCACTTATCCTACCTGTTTCTGATATGCCGCTACAAGAAAATAATATTATATCTGCTTGAAAATTTTGAATATCTTGCATGGCTCTACCTCCGTGGATTGAGTTTGATTTCGACCTCACTTTTCCTCCTAGAAGATATATGTCAGCTGTTGTATTTTCTGCGATTATCAGTGCATTGTTTAATCCATTAGTAATCACACTTATTCCTGATAAATCTGTTAATAGCTTTAATACATAGCCCACGGTACTACTTGAATCAGCAAATAATGTCATGTTGGGTTTAATGAACTGTAGTGTGGCTTCTGCAATTTTTCGTTTTTCTCTAATTGCACGCTGACTACGTAAATAGATAGAGATTTCACGGTTAGATGTTTGCGGTGCAATTGCTCCGCCATACACACGTTCTATTAATCCCAACTGATCCATCTTGGATAAATCTCTACGGATGGTTGCTTCGCTAACATATAGTAAATCTTTTAACTGGTTTACAGTCACTTTTCCTTTTTTATTTATGATATTCATTATTTCTTTCCAACGAGTTTCTAATTGCATATACATACCTCTCATATTATGATTGATTGTACTAAAATTATACTCATTAAATGATTGTTTGTCAATATATCAATCATATATTGCATTACTTAGTAGCGAGATGCTATAATTAAAATGAATCAGAATCCAAATATCAATTATTTCGAAAGACATCTGAAAATGAGGGATAATGTGTGTAAAAAAAATCGTATAAGTGTCGCCATAGATATTGGCGCTTCAAGTGGGAGACATATTGTCAAAATATACAAAAATGGAGATTCCCATATAATTGAAGCATACCGTTTTAACAATTATGTAGATGATTCTAATGATGGACCAATTTGGAATGTTGAACGGATTTGGCAAGAAATTATTAACGGACTAAGGATTATTGTTGATAGATACAAAACTATTGACACAATAGGAATCGACACCTGGGGAGTCGATTATGTCTTACTAAAAAATAATATCATTATAAGTCCTGTTTTTGCTTATCGAAACAACAGAACAGACACCTCAGTTCCAATAGTACACGACATACTATCTCAATCACAGCTTTACAATATTACTGGGATTCAGTTTCAAAAATTCAATACATTATATCAATTGCATGATGATCTTATACGTGGTCGATTAGATGAGGCTGATGATTGGTTAATGTTGCCTGAATATTTTATCTACCGTTTAACCGATATTAAGATTCATGAATTAACAAATGCAACGACAACTGGTATGATTGATATCAATACAAATGATTTTTCAGACGTCATTCTCAAACATCTAAACTATCCGAGTAAGTTATTCAAAACTCCTGAAAAACCCGGTAGACAGATCGCAATTAGTCCAAAAATTAAAACATTACTAGGCTTGGAAGATTGTAAAGTAGTAATAACAGCAACACATGATACAGCAAGTGCAATTGAAGGTATTGATTTGCCTTTAGAGACACTGTATTTATCAAGTGGGACTTGGTCACTTCTAGGCATTAAAACAAACAAAACCTATATCTCAGAGTTATCTAGAAATAAAAATTTTTCACACGAAGCTGGTCCTGATTATGTTAGATTTCAAAAAAACATTATGGGATTATGGATGATACAGACTTTAAAAGAAGAGCTTAATATTTCCTCTTACGAAGTCCTCATTGACATGGCACAAGAAAGTTCATATAAAGAAGTTATTGATGTTAATAGCGACATATTTTTACACCCAAAATCAATGCAAGATAGTATTCGCACTTGGTTGAAAAAAAACAATAAACCCCTTCCAATGACGACATCAGATATGTTAAACTCTGTCTTTTATAGTTTAGCAGATGCATACAGTAAAACCATCGATGAGATTGCATGTATCACTGGAAAAACATTTGGTGTTCTACATGTGTTTGGTGGTGGAGCAAAAAACGAGTATCTAAACCAATTAATAGAAGATAAGACAAAACTAAAGTTAAAAGTGCATCCTGTTGAAGCTACGGCATTAGGAAATTTACATATTCAATCAAAACATACTAAATAGAATGGAGATTTATTATGAATATTTTAGAACAGTCATTTATTAAAGACTTTATCACGATGACAAAAGATGCTTGGCTAAAAGGATGGCACGAGCGTAATGGTGGCAATTTAACCTATCGATTAACTAAAACTGAAGTTAGAGACATTTCTGCTGATTTAAAAACCCCAGGTGAATGGCACTCCATAGGCACAAGTGTTCCTGATTTAGCAAATGATTGGTTTTTAGTAAGTGGATCCGGAAAACATTTTCGGAATATGGAAAAAGATCAAGATACTGGTTTCGGTATTATTGAACTTAATGATAACGGTACAAGCTACCGTGTTCGCTTTGGTCTGAATCAAAATAATGTTCCAACCAGTGAATTGCCCACACACCTTTTAAATCATCAGACTAAAAAAAATCAAGATAATGCTTATCGCGTCATTTATCACGCTCATACGACAAACCTTATTGCACTCACTTATGTATTACCACTTGATGAATCAACATTTACACAAGAACTATGGCAAAGCGCAACTGAGTGCCCAGTGGTTTTCCCAGAAGGCGTAGGTATTGTAGAATGGATGGTGCCAGGAAACCAAAACATCGGTATACATACAGCAAAAAAAATGGCGACGAAGAACATTGTTATTTGGGCACACCATGGAACATTTTGTGCAGGTAAAGATTTTGATGATGCGTTCAGTTTAATGGATACTGTTGAAAAAGCAGCAGAAATTATAGTCAAAATCTATTCAATGACCAATACTAAAAGACAAACCATAACCAAGGACCAAATCAACGAGATTGCAGTTGCATTTAATGTTAGTTTAACTGATTTTAAATAGAAATAAACTCCCTCTCTTATCCTTTCTTTTTAGTTCATATAAAAAGCACACGATTTTGTTATCGTGTGCTTTTATTGT
>CAZXSS010000030.1:0-15520 GCA_964643385.1 uncultured Candidatus Izemoplasmatales bacterium | reverse complement strand
CTATCATCATAATCTAAACCAGCTGATAAATACCCGTTAAAGTTATGAAGTCCAGTAACCCAAGTCATTCCTGATCCAGCCGCCATTGATACAGCAGCTTCAACGTTATGTGTTGCTTTTTCTGCTTCAATTGTACTAAACGCTGCAAGCAAGTCTTCTTGTGATGTGATGTCATCTGGATCAATACCAAAGTCAGCTAGTAAATCGACGTTATACGCAAGTCCCCAACCTTCAACGCTTACTGGGAATCCGTATACATCATTTTCGTGAATAAATGCTAAATCTGTGTCTTCAATCCAGTCGTCATCTTCGAATTGCACAAGAATGTCTTGATATTCTAAGAATCCTGTTAATCCTTCGATAACGAAGATGTCTGGCTGGTTGTTTCCTTGTAATTCGGCAAGCAAGTTATCACCGTAAGCACAACCAGATCCACCGCATGATTGGACATCAACTTCATTTTCTGTTCTAACTGCCCATTCTTCGGCATAAGCTGTTAAAGCATCATGAATCTCAATTTTGTTTTGGTAGATGATTAACTCTCCAGAGTCATCATCTCCGCCGCCACACGCTGCAAGTGTGATAGTGACTGTTAATGCAAGTAAGAATAAAACTAATTTTTTCATGAAATATCCTCCTATTTTTTTTATAATGAAATAGATATTAATCTATTTTATTACTCTTGGTAAGGCACTTCTATGGTTTCGTTGTCAATCGTAACTTCTTTATCATATACCGTAAGTGTCACAGGTTTATTAACGGACAGTTTAACGGTATCGTGTGTCACATGCACGGTAATAATATAATCTTTTTTAACCCGTATTTTCATCGATAATGAAGTAATCTCTTTTGGAATAGTCGGTCGAATACAAATTGAATCTGTCACAGTAAATCCTAAAAAACCATTGAGTAAGGCAATATACATGCCACCTAAGTTGGCCACATGAAGTCCATACTCCGTATTGCCTTGAACATTGTCTAAATCTAGACTAACGGTTTCTAGAAAGTACCGATAGGCTTTTTCGATTTTACCTAATCTAGCAGCTTGCGCTGCATGAATACATCGTGATAAGCTTGAGTCATGTGTTGTAAGGGGTTCATAGTACCCAAAACTTCGGTCCATGACTTCGAATGGTCTATTGTTAAGAAGATAGTGAGCGAGTACAGTATCGGGTTGTTTTAATACTTGTTGCCTATATATACTTATCGGATGGTAGTGTAACAATAATGGGTATTCTGTTGCTTTGGTGGTTTCAAAATGCCATTTTGCTTTTTGTAAGAAACTGTCATCTTGCGCATCAATTCCGAGAGATTCATCATAAGGTAAATAGATATGTTTGGCAATATCTTGATAATAATCGATTTCTTCATCGGTAAGTTCATAAGACCCGATGAGTGATTGACATGCCTCTTCATTATCTTTAAGGAACTGAAGCATAAATTCTAATTGAAACTTAAGCATACTGTTCGTGTAATAATTATTGTTAACTAAGGTCGTATATTCATCAGGTCCAGTCACATTATGGATGTGATAATGTCGACCTTTTTTAGTAACGATTTCACTATAGAACCGGGACGTTTCAATTAAAACAGGCAACCCATAGGTTATAAAATATGATGTATCTTTATGAAGTTGATAATTTTTAATAAATGCATAGGCAATATCGCTATTAATATGAAATTGTGCTTGGCCAGCTGGGAAATAGGCACTTGTCTCGCGGCCACTAATTGTTCGCCAAGCAAATTTTATTCCTTTTGTCACCCCAACCCGCCTAGCTTCTTCTTTGGCTTCAGTCATCTGGCTATACCGGTTATTAAGTAGCGTTGCAGCAATCGATGGATCAACTTGCATAAAATACGGAATCATATAGATTTCTGTATCCCAAAATGCGTGGCCTTCGTAACCTTCACCACTTAATCCCTTTGCTGGTATATTGGTACGTCTATTGGCACCACCTGAGGTGTAGAGTTGAAATAAATTATAGTGAATCGTGGCATTTAAGAAGGGACGGTTTTTATCTTCAATCATAACTTTAGAAAATTCCCAAAACCCATTGATAATCTCAGATTGTGTTTGATAGACATCAATATCTTTAAGTTGGTTATATAAATCAATGGCTTCTGATTTTGGTTGCTCGTGATCTAACGTATTGAAATATAACGCATATTTTCTAAATGAATAGGGTTTATCTTTTTTTAATGTTACTGTTTTTTGAGCAATGACACGGTGAACATCTTTTTGATAGGTAAATGCTTTATTATGTGTCATTAACGTGTAGATATTAAATTTAGTGTGCTTGGTTTCTGCGACTAACACGCCATATTTATCAGCGGTTTCAATCGCACTTATGTTTAATTTTTTGGCATGTGCTGTGGCCAGTCTAGGATCGTTAGGGTCTTGATAGTTTTCAACATTACCATTGAGTGTTGAGGTAATCGTTACCGGCCCTTCATAGGTTTCTGATGTGACGGTTGCATCAATCATAAATAACTCTTTATGTTTAAGGTGAACAATGCGTTTATAAGTTAGCGTGAAGCGGTCACCTTTTGGTGTTTGATAGCAAATTTTGCGTTCTGTATATCCCTTATCTAAATGGTATGTTCTTTTTAAATCGATTATTTCACAATGTTGCGGTGATAAGGTAACATGATCAACAGTGATATAAATCCCTTGTGCATCGGTGATATTTACCATGCTTTCAGCACGTTCAGCAAATCCGTGGGCTTTTTCTTCATATAAAATCGTATGGGTATCGTATAATCCATTTATGTATGCGCCACGCATCGTATTATGACTATCCGTTAAGTCTTCTTCAAAACATCCACGTATCCCTAAGTAGCGATTTTGTGTTGTGAAAATGGTTTCATCAATAAATATTTCTTGCGGATTTAATCGGTTATGGCGTTCTATTTTCATGATGTCTCTCCTTTAATCAGCGCGTCTAATACTGTCAGTGGAATTGCCGCAATGGATGCAAAGCAATAATCTGCATGCGGAAGGTCTTCTCTGTTTCCAATACCGATACTGATCATTCCTGCTTTATTTATCGCTGTAACGCCTGCATAGGCATCTTCAATGCCAAGGCATGCATCACGGTTTACGTTATAATGATGCATTGCGTTTAAAAAGATATCTGGGGATGGTTTGCTTTCTAAGCCTCGAGGGTCGACCACATAGTCAATATATGATTCGATATCTAAAGCTTTAAGTAATTGCGGTGCATTTTTACTGGCACTTCCTAAGGCTATTTTTACATGATGTTGTTTTAGATAATTAAAACAATCAATAACACCATCAAATAAATGTTCTCTTGTCATATGTTTTATAAGGGATTGATAATGGGTATTCTTTTTTTCAAGTAAAGCTCTTTTTTCGTCTTCAGTGAAGGTATTTTCTAAATCATTGGCTTTGAGTATTCGTTCTAAAGATTCTGCTCTAGATACCCCTTTGAGATGCGTCTCAAAGGCATCATCTAAGTCAACACCAAAATCTTTGGCTAACGCTTTCCATGCTTGAAAGTGATAGGTACTGGTTTCGGTTAATACACCATCTAAGTCAAAAATTACTACCTGTATTTTATTTGATGGCACCAGATGTCATACCTTTAATAATATATTTTTGTGCGAAAAGGAACAAAATAACAACTGGAGCTGCCGCAAGTAAAACCGAAGTTAGCATGAGATCCCAGGCAACAGAATAGGTTCCTTGGAACGATGAAATAGCAAGTGGGATGGTTTGGGTTTCTCCGTTACTTCCAATGATTAATAATGGAAGTAAATAGTCATTCCAAATCCACATACCATTTAAGATAAGTAGTGTTACAAAGATGGGTTTAAGAATGGGTAGAACCACACGGAAGAACACTTGGGGTTTACTGCATCCATCAATAATGGCTGCTTCTTCAATATCCATAGGTATTGATTTAATAAAGCCGTGAAATAAGAATACACTAAGTGGCGCGCCAAAGCCCATATAGGCAAGGATTGTCGCGTGATACGTATCCCGCATTTGAATACCTGTAAAGTCAGTGATCGTTGATAATAACCGAACAAGTGGTAACATAACAACTTGAAACGGAATAACAAGCCCACTTATAATAACCATAAAGATAATAAATGATAGTTTCGTTTTTGTTCTAACAAGTACCCACGCTGCCATCGCGCTACCAATACCGATAAGTACAAGTGACGACGATGTGATAATGATAGAACTAATAAATGCCCGTCCATATCCTAGTGTTTCATTACCTAAAATATAGGCAATGTTATCAAATAATGTTCCCCATGAGGATGGCCAAGATAACGGATTTGCGGTAAGAGCATTGATTGATTTGCTACTATTTATAAGTACCAAATAAAAGGGAATTAAGAATAAGATAAGTAAGATAAATGCAATGATTTCTAATACAGTTTTAGATGTAAAGTTTCGTGGGTGAAACTGTTTTATGAAACGTTTAAAATTAAACGATTTAATTTTTTTTACGGTCTTTTGACCTTTCTTTTTTATTGCATCAATGAGTTTCATTATAATTCCACCTCACGTTTCTTACTATAATAGACTTGACCAAGCGCAATAACACCTAACACTAAGAAGAAAACAATCGCTTTGGCTTGTCCTAAAGCAAAATTGCTTTGTGTATAGCCTGTCTCATAAATATCTAAGGTAATAAGTTTGGTAGATTGTACTGACCTTGGACCACTTAAATCAAGGAGATCTATTAACCACTGTGGGGTTAAAGTTGCTGGTCCACCTTGTGTTAAACTGACAACCGTATCAAATTGTTTAAAGGCAGTTGTTAAGGTTAAGAACATTGCAACGGTAAATGCTTGGGCTACAAGCGGCAAGGTTACATGTCTTAAGCGTTGCATTGCGCCAGCACCATCTATTTTGGCAGCTTCAATAAGGTCTTGAGGCACATTTTGTAACGCCGCTACATAAATCATCATAATATATCCAGCGTATTGCCACATAACTACCACAATAAGTGCATAAAGTGCGGTCTCTCCGTTTTGAATAATCGATGAGTTCATGATGCCTGAGGCAATTAACGCTTCATTATAAATAAATTGCCAGATATACCCTAAAATAAGTCCTCCAATTAAGTTTGGTAAGAAAAATCCAGCACGGTATAAATTTTGAAGTTTTAATTTATTAACAACGAGTAATGCCAAAAGGAAAGCTACGATATTAATAAGTACAACATTTAATCCGGCATAAATGAATGTTCTTGTAAAGGCGAAGACAAAATGTCTAGCACCAGAATCGGTTAATAAGCGAGCATAGTTTACAAGCCCAATCCACTCAACATCGGCCGTTGGTCTTCCTTCCCAGTTAGTAAATGAATAATAAGCACCTAAAATAAATGGGATAATGACCATGATGATAAATGGTAATCCAGCAGGAATGAGAAACAACCAGAATGTTAACCGATCTTGTCCTTTTTTTCCTAATACCTTTCTTTGGGACTTATCAGATTTTTTAGTTTCAGTTTCTAAACTACTATACTTACTTGATTTTATTGACATCGCTCTCTACTCCTCATCTCTTAAGTAATAAGATTCAATAATATTTTCTTGATTAATTGATTCATCTGGGTCGATAAAATACTTTGGAATTATATGAGGCTCAACGGGATTTTTAAGGGCTTCGATAATCGCGCGTTCATACACTTTGGCTGTGGCGTCCCAGTTATAGGTTTCTAAAACGCGACGAAGGCCTTGTTTGTAATAATAATCGTAGTGTTTAAAGATATGAATATAGCCTTGAATCATTTTTTCAGTATCTTTAACATCAAGTAATACACCATACGTATTTTCTTCATCTTTTAATACTTCACTTGGTCCGCCGTATTTCGTCACTGCAACGGGTAAGCCTGCAGCCATCGCTTCTATTGGAGCTAAGCCGAATGGTTCATACAGTGCGGTTAAAGTGAATACACTATGATGTTTTGCGAAATATCGGTAGCTTGCGGCCAAATACGCTTGTGAGGTTATATTGACAAAAGCAACTTTGCCTTCTAAATGGTTAGTTAAAATAATGTCCATTAACGATTTCATAATCGCTTGTTCGTCCGCTTTTAAATTGCTGTAATCGAGATAAGCATTTTCAACACCGCGTAAACTAATCGCAATGTTACTAATAGCTTGTAGCGTTGGACTTTTGGCGTATGCTTGTAACAACCCGATATGATTTTTTTTATTATCAAGTCGACTAGCTGAAACAATATATGGCAAGTCTTGACGGTTTAAATCAATATCTCGGTGTAAGTAATGGGTCAATTTCTGATGAAATGTTGCTTCATTAGGATGGGGCTTATCATAGCCAAAGACATCTAAGTTTGCGCCAGGTGGGGCAATAACAAAACGCTTGTCTTTTTTATATTTGGCAACATCATGATAGGCAACATGGGCATATTGTTCATCGCGTTCTTGTTTTGTAGATACAAATATCCGACTTGCATACCGAATAGCCGTACGCTCAGCCAATAATCGCTTACCAAACTCATACCGTTTAATTAAAGCGTGCATATTGGTTTTGTTCAATGCTAATTTATCCATTTTTTGTGCGCCGAGTGAATGCCCCGTAAATGAGAATGGAATTTTTAATTTATATGATAACATTGCTCCAGCAATGCCACCATCACCATAATGCGCTGTAATAAAATCAATGGGTTTAGATTCTGCTTGATAAAAGCTGATAATGTGATCCACCCATTCACTTAAATATGGCCATAGATCCTCTTTTTTAATAAATCCCTTTGGGCCACATGGTATACGTACTATTCGAACCTTTTGGGTTTCATCATAATATTCAATTTGCTTAGCAAATAGTGTAAACCGCTCATCGGTAAACTGTCTTGTAATAATATCAACATCATGACCTAAGTGGGAAAGACTAAGCGCAATTTCTTTAACATAGACGAGTTGCCCACCAAAATCAGGGTGTTCTGTCCAATATGCATCGGTTTTATCAAAATTACCTTGAGGATTCATAAACACAATTCTCATTCGCGCACATCCTTTGTCATATACTTAGCCAGTTCTTGAATGCTTGGTAAATCGGTCGTCGCGCCTATTTGTCTTAGCGCAAACCCACTAGCTATTTGAGCTAACATAATGCTTTCTTCTAAACTATAATTATGGAGATAGCCGCCATAAAACCCTGACCAAAACGCATCTCCTGCACCCGTTGAATCGATAATTTTTTTGGCATAAGCAGGATAATGTTTTCGCTCTTTATTATGCGATACATAAACTCCGTCTTTACCTAAGGTCATCATAATTAAGTTAATGCCTAAAGCTTCAAATTTATCCATGTACTCCTCTTTAGATGCATTTATATCAAACAATCTCGCTGCATCGTCTAAAGAAGGCTTAATAATGTCAACATCTTTTAAGATAGAAAGCAACTCCGTTTCAGTTATGGATGTTTCTGTAAGCAGTGCTTTATGAATGTTTGGATCGAAACTAATGGTAATGTGATCTTTTTTTGCAATTTTTATCAGTTCAATTACCGTTTTTTTAGCGGGATTTTTCGTTAGTGGCCAATAAGAAAAATGAAATATTTTTGTTGCTTTTATTGCCTGAATTAATGTTTTAGTCAATTGTATGTTATGATCGCATCCTCGGTAAAATGTTGGGGAGGGTGAGGCGTCTGTTTGATTTACTAATACTTTTGATGTTGCTTCATTGCACCGTGTTATTAATGAAGTATCGATGCCATGATGTGCTAATTTAGTCATCAAAAAATCACCATTGTCATCATTGCCGATACTTGAACACAACCGCGGAGATAATCCCAATTGCTTTGTATTTATACAAATATTTGCAGGACTCCCACCAAATAAAACATGGGTATTATGTTGATAATCAATAAAAATATCGACAAGTGCTTCACCGATTAATAGTAGGTCTGATTTAAGTGATGTTACAGAATTATTTTCGACTATTTGCGTCACACTATCAGACCTCCATGGAAACGTTGTGGAAAGGTTTTCACAATATTATTTTAGCAAATAATGTAAGCGATGTCAATACTCTTTATAAAAACAGTAAAGCGTTTCCATGTTTAATATTAAAAAAAGCATCACACATTTGTGTATGCTTTTCATACGGTATCGCCTTTTTTATAAGTGACAGGTAGAATGGTTGATTTCACTGGTTTACCTTTAATTCTGGATAAAATACTATTGGTAATAACTTTGGCTATATCTTCAACTGGTTGTTCTATTGAACTGATTTGTTTGCCTAAGTTTAAATAACTTTTTACCCCATCATAACCGATGATTTTAACGTCTTCAGGAACCTGTTTGCCGTTTGCTTCTAATGCCTCTATAACGATATGGGCTAGCATATCAGAAATCGCGAATATCGCATCATAATCTAAGTGTTCGCTTACCAGTTCGTGAATGAATTTTATCGGAATATGTTCTGTTCCTTGCGGGTATTCAATGATTTTTACGTTGGTATAGTGTTGTTCTTTTAAATAATCAGAAAAGCCAATTCGACGTTTTGATACTTCTGTTGTAATAGATGATAATTCACCTTGGGCATCATCGCCGATAAAAAGCATTTTTTTTGGTTTTGTTTGAAGTAAAATTTTAGCAGCAATACGTCCGCCTTCATAGTTATCACTGGCAACAAAAGGAATATCTTTGAAATGTCTATCAAAAGAAATGATTGGCAGTTTAGGATCAAGATATGATTCTACATCAGTACTTGTTAAAAAGATAATGCCATCAACTTTGTTCTTTTTTAACATGCTTATGTAGTCTAATTCTTTTTCTAAATTTGAAGCGCTATTACATACCATAAGTTTATACCCATGTTCATAGAGCTCTGTTTCGACATAATATAGTAATTCAGAAAAGAATATATGGCTTGAGTTTGGCAATACAAATGCAATAATATTGGTCGCTTGTTTAGTCATACTTCTTGCAATTTCATTTGGGACATATCCAATCTCTTTAATAACTTTTTCAATCTTTTCGCGTGTTGCTTTTTTTACATAGCCTGAGTTATTAATAACACGTGATACAGTTGCAATACCAACACCAGCTTTTTTAGCAACATCTTTTATGTTTGCCATACTTACACCATCCTTTTTCTGTATCTATTATACACTATTTTGGATTATATGGAAATATGTGGAAATAAAAAACGCCTTCTTTAGAAGACGTCTATTTATATTTCGATATTGAAGGCGATTCTAAGTAAGAACCCTACTAAGAATGAGAAGCTTGCAACACCCATACTAATGGCTGCCATTTGAAAGAATCGTGATTTGAAGGAAATATCTAAAGCAACACTCATGTAATAATTAAAAACAAAAATGATAACTAAGGCACTTGCTAACATAATCCCTAAAGATATAAAAGTACTAGAGATAAGTAAATACGGTAAGATTAAAATAGTTACGACAATTAAGTATGCTGTTCCTGTATAAAAACTTGATTTAGCCGCATCTTTCCGGCCTTCTGCTTTTGTTGAAAGGTATTCACTTGCGGCCATTGATAATGTTGCAGCTATCCCTGTAATAAGCCCTGATAATGAAATGAGTGCATTATTAGAAAGGGCAAAACTTAATCCAGCAAGAGCCCCTGTTAGTTCTACAAGGGCATCATTTAATCCTAATACGACGGCTCTAATATACCTTAAGCGTTCTTCATCTAATGTTTTTAGTAGGTCTAGTTCGTGCACATTTTCTTCTTGTTTAATTCGTTTTGCATCGGGTACTTCATCGATTATTTTATTATAAGTAGTTTGGGCAAATTCTTCTCCGCGTTCCATGAATCTTAAAATAAACGTGTACCCAAAGATAATACTTAACAAGCGGTAAAAGAAAATTTGCAGGCGTTTGGGTTTAACTTTAACATTGGTATAACTTTCCCATGTTTCACTATGTTCTTTTTCTTGTTCTGCTATTTCATTAATGATTTTTTTATTGTTTTCATCTTTAACCTTACGTGCGATATTGCGATAAATATAATATTCCGTTAATTCACTTTTTTGCATTTTTAATAGGATGTTTCTCGTCTCTTTACTTAGCGTCATAATTCCCTCCGTTATTTTGCTTTGCAGGTTTCACATAATCCGTAAAATTCTAATTTGTGTTTTTCTACATGAAAACCATACGTATCCTCTAACTCATCTTCATATGTATCTACCGGACATCCTGTTACATGGATGACTTTGTGACAGTTTGTACAAATTAGATGATGTGTATGATCTTTATGTGTTAGTTCATATTTCAATTGATTGGATGTTTCTAATGATATTGGGGTTATAATATCTTTATCTACAAATGATTCTAGGATGCGGTAAACCGTCGATAAGGATATCGATGTATCAATTTTTTTCGCTTCGAAAAATAAATCATCCGCTGACATAAAATCATGGTGTTTATGTAATAAATCTAAAATGAGTAAACGGTGTTTGGTTTTTTTTAAGCCGACTTTGTGTAACAATTCAGCAAATGCGTTTTTCTTCATACTATCACCTTTAAGATGGTCTTATTTTATTATACAAATAAATGACTAAAAATACAAAGCCACTAAATAATACAATGGTTGACCCTGATGGTATATTATACCATACCGATAAGACTAATCCTATAACGACATTTATGACAGAAATAATACTTCCTAGGATTAATGTTGCCTTAAAACTCGTTTTAAACTGCATGGCAGTAACCATAGGAAAAATGATTAAACTACTAATGAGCATGGTTCCTATTACACGGATACCGATGGTGATGGTTATGGCGGTTAATATTGCTAAAACATAATTAAGATGTTTGGTTTTAATACCACTGATTTTAGCAAACTCTTCATCGTATGTTACCGCGAATAAATCGTTATAAAGTATCACCACAGTAATAATGATAATGATAGAGATGATGATGGCAGCAATAAGATTGGCTGTTGTTACGGTTAAGATACTTCCAAATAAATAACTATATAAATCGACATTAAAGCCACCATTTAAACTGGCGATAACCGTACCAAAAGCAATCGAGAGTGTTGCGAGTAGGCCGATTGCTGCATCCCCGTGTATAGACGCTTTTTCATTGACTTTTAATATTAAAATCGCAGCGAGTATAACAATTGGTAATGTCACAAATGTTGGTTGCTGATTAAACACTAAAGCAATAGCCACCGCTCCAAATGAAACGTGACTTAGTCCGTGGCCAATCATAGAGAAATTTTTTAATACTAAAAATGATCCGATTAAGCTTGCACTTATGGCAACCAAAACGCCGATGATTAGCGCACGCTGCATAAACGCATAAGAGAAGGTATCTAAAAGCGTCTCAATCATGAATCTCACCCTCTTTACATGCGTGTGATGCGTGGTGTGTTAGATAGGGAGATAGCGTTGTGTTATTACAAAAGGTGTCAAAATCTCCAGAGAATAAAACGGTTTTATCTAAATAGAGAATTTTGTTGATGTAATCCCCAAGGGCTGCTAAGTCATGTGTAATGATAATGATGGTTGTGTCATATGTTTGATTCAATGTTTTTAGTGTTTCTAAAAATGAATGTTCAATAATCCGGTCTAAGGCACTTGTTGGTTCATCAAGTATTAGAATATCGGGTTCATTTACAAGTGCTCTGGCAAGCATTACACGTTGTTGTTGGCCGCCTGAGAGAAGCCCGATGCGTTTTTTTCTTAAGGCATCAATATGTAATGATGCGAATATATCAATAACTTTTTGCTGGTCTTTTTTGGTATAATGACGGGGAAATGTTTTATTGGCTAATAACCCCATTTTGACGACTTCTTCAGCGGTTGCAGGAAACATTGATGTTTGACGCATGATGTGTTGTGGTAAATATCCAATGCGAATACCATCTTTAGTCATAATAGTTCCTTCGGTTGGTTTTAATGACCCTAAGATACTTTTAATTAGCGTGGTCTTACCACTACCGTTTTCACCAATAATCCCAATAAAATCTTTTGGCATGACAGAGAATGATACATCTTGAATCGCGACATGTGAGTTATATTTTACAGTAACATTGTCAATATTAATTAGTGGTTGTGTCATGGTATCCAAATCCTATCTTAAACATAGCGATATTGTGTTCAAACATATCGAGTAACGTCAAGCCGTTATCAAAGTCGCTTTTTGACAGGTTGCCCCCTGAATAGATATATAAAATCTCAGCACCTGTTTCTTCTTGAATCGTGGTCGCTACGGCTTGTGATAATAACTCTTCACTAAATAAGTAATGGATATTTTCAGCTTCCATCGTCGCAATCATATCCGTTATTCCTTGTGGTGTTGGTGTTGCATCTGATGAAAAACCATTATATGGGTTAACATAGTGAATATCATAGCGATGAATCAAATAGCCCATAGCGTTATGTCCACCGTGCATCATTGTTGGATTGTCACTCTGTGAAACCACATCTATCATTGTTTCATCAATGGCTTCTAAACGTTGAATATAATCTGTTTGATTGGCATCTAATGTTGTTTGTGCATCGTTATCTAATAAAGGTCTTAGTGAACTTGCGATGGTATTTACAACATTCATCATATTGTGTGGGTCGTTCCAAAAATGCGGGTCGATATCTCCGTGGTCATCGTGATCATCCTCATCATCGTGATCATCAACATGCTCATCATCATGATGATCAGTTTCAAGCATTGTCACATGATTTGATAAATTAATAACTTCTAAGTCTTTAGTGTCATAGGTTTCTAAAAAGTCATGAACCCACATTTCTAACGCATCTGATGCATAAATAAAGATATCTGCTTCTAAAATAGAAATAATAGTACTAGCGGTTGGTTCATAACTATGCGCACTCACACCAGGTGGCAAAATATAGGTTAATTCTATATTGTCTTCTCCTAATGCTCTTGCAACATCATATTGCGGAAAAAGTGATGTTACTACAGAGATGCTATTATCATCATTGTCTTCTGTTTGACATGCAGCTAATCCTAATATTATAATCAGCATTCCAAATACTATACTTAATTTTTTCATTGTTCATCCTCCAAATATTTTATACCGAAAGTATAGCGTATTATTTATGCAAATGCAAGTTATTCGCATTTAGTTTTTATAACTTTTTCGCTTATAATGTATTGCTAAATGCTATCAAATATCTAATAATTACGATTATGATGTAACACTCACATTCATGAATTAGAAAGCAACCGGCATTTTCAATAATATTAGAGTGCTTATTTATAGTGTTCATAAACTTTGATATGTTACAATATGGTATAAAGGAGGCAAGATGATGCTAGTATTTTTCCAATCTTATATCATTGCAATTGTAATTTTCTTTATTATTGATATGTTATGGTTAGGACTTATTGCAAAAAATCTGTACCAAAAATATATTGGTAATCTATTAAAAACTGACGTTAACTGGATTGCAGCCTTAAGTTTCTACTTCTTATTTGTGGGCGGGCTTGTATTCTTTGTCATTATGCCGGCACTAGAAAAAAACAGTGCAAGTTACGCATTACTAGTAGGTGGATTATTTGGACTTATTACCTACGCAACATATGATTTAACAAACCTTGCAACGATGAAATCATGGCCATTAGAAATTACGATTATTGATCTTGCATGGGGAACATTTTTAGGCGCTTCAACTAGCGTTCTTTCTTATTTTTTAATACAAATACTATTTTAGGTGATAATTATGGCGACTCTAACATATGAAACATTTTATTATTCATTACTATCAGGCGCAAAGCGCGTGATTGAAGAACGAAAAGATTTAAATGAAATTAATGTATTTCCTGTTCCTGATGGCGATACTGGTAGTAACTTAGCATCGATGATGCAAACGATTATTAATGATGCGAGTCTTGATGCTGATTATAACAAAACCCTTATCTCTATAGCGGATGCTGCCCTTGTCGGTGCACGCGGAAACTCGGGGATTATTTTTGCTCAGTATATTAACGGCATTGTTGATGAATTAGAAGACAAAGACCATCTTGACATGGAGACATTTGCTGATGCGGTTAAAAACGCAGTTCCTTACGCGTATAAAGCCATTTCTAACCCTGTTGAAGGGACCATGATTACAGTGATGCGAGAGTTTTCTGAAGCCGTGGACTCGCTCAAAGACAAAGCGAAAGATTTTACCGACTTACTTTCCCAAGCGTATGAGAAAATTAAAGTATCGCTACTTAAAACACGTGATACCTTAAGTGTTTTAACCAAAGCCAATGTTGTCGATGCTGGTGCCAAAGGCTTTGTTCATTTTATTGAAGGCTTTTTGCATTTTATTAAAACTGGCGTTTATGAAGAAAGCAAACCAACAGATGCAGCGATTGCGATTGATCATGTCGAACATGATTACGATCAAGATGAATCGTATCGTTATTGTACTGAGGCGTTACTGAGCGGAAATCATTTAGATAAAGAGGCCGTACGTTCCGTCATAGAATCTTTTGGTGATTCTTTAGTCGTCGCTGGAAACGCACGTAAACTAAGATTGCATATTCACACGAACACCCCACAACATGTATTTCATGCCTTAAGACCATTTGGAACTATCGATGAACAAAAAGTTGATGATATGCAAACGCAGTATGCTTTAGCGCATAAACGTAAATATAAAATAGCACTCGTTACGGATTCAATTGCCGATTTACCAAAATCATTTGTTGATCAACACCAGATCTATGTTGTCCCAATTAATCTTTTTATTGAAGATTCAAACTATTACGATAAACTTACGATTACCTCAGAACAATTTTATTCTTTTATGGATTCGCTTGAACACTATCCAACCAGTGCCCAACCCAATGTAAAAACCGTGGAAAATGTTTATTCATTCTTAAGTAGTTATTTTGATGAAATTATTGCGATTACTGTATCAGAAAAAATGAGCGGTACATATAACGCATTCTATCAAGCCAAAGAACGATTTGATAATGATAAAACAAAAATACACGTTATCAATAGTAAACAAAATTCTGGTGCTCAAGGATTGCTTGTGATGAAAGCTGCTGAACTTATTAAAGACGGTAAGTCTATGGATGACGTTGTCCAGACAATTGAAACATTAAGAGATCAAACACGTATCTTAGTATCAGTTCAAACCTTGAAATATATGGTTCGTTCAGGACGGGTTAAAAAAACCGTTGGAATTATTGGTAAACTAACCAATCTAAAGCCCGTAATCTCAATCGATGATACAGGCGAAGGTATTATTTTCAGCAAAGGATTTAGCTTAAAAGGTAGTACAAAGACAATTAAAAAACATGTTAAAAAAGTTATGGAACAAGAAGGTATTGATCGCTACGCCATTGTCCATGCCAATGCCATAGACCGAGCACACCATTATCAAGATATCTTTAAAGATATCATTGGTAAGGACCCAGAATACATCATGGATATTTCAACCATTGTGGCAATGAGTGCTGGTATCGGAACCGTTGCGATTGCGTACATAAAAAATACTGATACTGTACAATAAAACACTAAAAAAGTTCTCCTAGGAGAACTTTTTTTATAGTGTAATAATATCACCAGTT
>CAZXSS010000029.1:0-16236 GCA_964643385.1 uncultured Candidatus Izemoplasmatales bacterium | reverse complement strand
TACCGCTCTAAATATGAAGAACTCATCAGTTTTTCTAATTACGCCTTTTATGATGGAAAGCTCCTTGTTTCTCCTAATCAAATCATTCCGAAAACCCCACCGATTGAATATATCGTCTGTGAAGACGGGGTATGGGAAAACCGTAGTAACTTAGCTGAAGCAAAAAAAGTCGTTGAACTGATTAAAAAAGCGATTCGCCTTAAAACAAAAGATGAAACCATCGGGGTTATTACCTTTAACACGCAACAAAGGAACCTCGTTGAAGATTTACTCGATGAAGAACTCTTTACCAACACGCGGTATAAAAAACACATAGAACGTGAATTAAACCGTTTTGAAGACGGCGAAGACCGTAGTTTGTTTGTTAAAAATATTGAGAATGTCCAAGGGGACGAACGCGATATTATTATCTTTACAACAGCGTACGCTAAAAATCCCCAAGGACGGTTCTTACGTCAGTTTGGATGGCTCAATAATGAAGGCGGCCAAAATAGACTTAACGTCGCAATCTCAAGAGCGAAGAAAAAAGTTTATATTGTCACAAGTTTCTATCCCCAAAACTTCCACGTTGAAGATTTAAAAAGCATTGGACCGAAACGCTTAAAAGAATATCTAACGTACTGTTATCATGTATCAAATAAAGATTCAGCCCAAGCATCCAATGTACTTATGCAACTGTCTAATGTTGAATCTGTAGGAAAAAGCAATGAACTCAGTGATTTACAAGAAGACATTTATAAACGACTAGAAAAAGAAGACTATACGGTCAATACCAATATCGGTATTGGCAAGTACACCATTGACTTTGGACTCTTTGATGATGAGACGAAAACATACAAACTCGGTATTATCTGTGATGTTAAAGAAAATGGTAGTACAGGCGATGTCCGTGATGTCTTCTATCATCAAGAAAAATATTTACACGCAAGAGGATGGACGATTTACCGGATCTTTGCACCAGCGTGGTACAAAGATGCGAATAAAATAATGCGCGATGTGCGCAAATTATTAAGAAATTAGAGAGGAGGATTTACAATGCCAAGCGAATGGTTAAAGAAACTAAGAGAGAAGGCTGACAAAGCCATTGAACGCACCAAAGCAGAAATCGAAAAGTTAAAAGAACCGAATGAATTGGAAAACGCCCTCGATAAGTTCGAACAAGACATTAAAGATTTAGAAGAACGTCAAAGAGAATTAACCAAAGAACAAGAAGAGGTAAAAGTAAAACTCGAACAAAAGAAACAAGAAAAGAAACTTGCAATTAAAAAACTTAAAAAAATTAGAGACTAATAAAAAATGATATTCGCAATTTTTTGCGAATATCATTTTTAGTTAATGGTTAAGTAATGGAACAAAACGACAGCCTCCAAGGTTGGTTTTATCGATGGTGTCTCCTTTTTTCTCATAAAGCATTAAATCTTGAATAAATGCACCACCAACAGGAATAATCAGTTTACCACCATCAGCGAGTTGTTCAAAGAACGCTTTGGGTACTTTTTTAGCTGCAGCTGTAACGATAATTTTATCATAGGGTGCTGCGGCTTGATACCCTTTTGTTCCATTGCCAATGATAAAGTGAATATTATCATAGTCCATCGAGTTTAAAACATCTTGCGCTTGTTCACTAAGGTCTTTAATTCTTTCTATTGTATAGACCTCTTTAACAAGTTCGGCTAAAATGGCTGTTTGATAGCCAGAACCTGTACCAATTTCTAAGACTTTATCGGTTTTTTGCAAATCCAGTTTTTCTGACATATAAGCAACCATATAGGGTTGAGATATGGTTTGTTTATTCCCAATGAGTAATGGTGAATCTTCATAGGCATATGGTTTAACATCTTCGCTTACAAACGCTTCTCTAGGCACTTTTTTAAAGACATCAATAATGGTTTGATCATGAATGCCACGGTTAATCAATTGTTGCTTAATCATTGCTTCTTTATTACTTTGCATAATAGAATCACTCCAATAATGATATAGTCTATCTTCAACTTTATTGTACCATGTTTGATAATCTTTGTTTAGTAATATCTAAGCGTACACATTAAATCCATTTATGAAATTGACAGTAATTTTTTCTCGATGTATAATAATAGTACAGTTAAAAGGAGGATTAAATTATGGATCTCGATATGGATGTGAATATGTTACTTAGTGTGGTCAATACCAAACTTAGAAATCATTATGAGAGTGTAGAAGATTTATGTAAAACAGAAAACATTGATGAAAATGAATTAAGAGAAAAATTAAAAAAAGCTGGATTTACATATAATGCAGCTCGTAATCAGTTTGCGTTAACTAATGAATAGCTTTTGTTAAAAAGTTGTTAAAAAATGTTATTAAAATAAGTTATCCTTGAAAGCGGTTAACTTTTGGCATATAATAGTGTTAAGCAAGAAAGGGGTTATGTGTAATGAACACAGACTGGACAGCAGTTCTATCGACTCCGAAGGAAAACATACATACGTAAAAATTAAGGTTTTTAGGTATGTTTTTTAATACCCAAATTCTAGGGGTATAATTTATGGGTTTTAACGCCCTAAAAAGGCGAAATAAAATAAAACTAATTTGAAAGGAGGAAGTTGGTGTTAGAACATATAACACTAGCTGACTAAGACATGAAGAATTATATTAAGCGCTTTTTTATATTATTTCTTCTTATCGGTGCAGCCTTTACTTTAGGCGCATGTGATGCAGAAGAAGTAGTAGGTCCAGAAGGACCACAAGGTGAACAAGGTCCACAAGGTGAAGAAGGACCAGAAGGACCTGAGGGACCTACAGGACCAGAGGGACCAGAAGGATCTGCCGGTGAAGATGGAGAAGACGGTGCAAGTGCATACGATATCTATCTTGAATACTATCCGGGATATGATGGAACTGAAGAAGAATGGATTACTGAAATGGCACGAGGAGAACTCATACTAGACGTAGAATTCCATTTAGACGGTGGAGAATTCACTGATGATACTGAAGCGACGTCTACAATCCTTAAAGGTGATACATTATCTGTTGATGTTGCAGATCCTGAAAAAGATGGATATGTCTTCCAAGGATGGTACATCGATGAAGATTACACGACTGAATATGTTAATGATGAAGTTGTACTTGATGACGTAGATATTTATGCATTATGGTATTTACCAGTTGCGACATATGAATATGACTATGATATCTCTGATACAACATTCGTTGTTGGTGATATGTATGACCTACCACTTACCCTTCAATATGACGAACCTGGTGTTGACGGATATGACAACGTAAGATTCCATGTTTCTTACACAGCTCCTAGCTCAACTGCTGAAATGTCATTATGGGCAACTGATGAAAATGACAATACCTTTGATGTTGCTGAAATTGGAGTTTGGGGACCAGAAGCAGGATTCCCAATAAGCGGTACTTATATGGAAACTCAAGATTTCACTGCTTTCTTTACTGAAGCAGGAGATTATGAAGTTACATTTGATTTAGTTGACAAAAACGATTCAGATGCAGTTATTATAACTGAAACTGTTACGATTACAGTTGAAGAAGCAGGAACTGTTGCTGATGCATGGGCTGCTGAAGATGACGACGCAGTTAACTTTATCGCTCAAATTACAAACATTACTGACCATAGAACAGTATTTGTAGAAGACGAAAATGGCGACGCTATTGCTCTTTATAATCCTAGTAATTTAGATACGCTTGCTATTGGAGATTTACTATTTGTTTCTGGTGAACGCGATACCTATAGCGGACTTGTCCAAGTAGGTTGGGGAGCACATACAGTTGTATTAAACGACTATATGGATAATTTAACTATTGATACACTTGCTATTGATGGTTTAGACTTAGAAGATAATGATGTTATGATTGATTACCAAGGTAATTTAGTATCACTAGATAACATAGTTATTGGTGAAATCGGTACTGATCAATATGATAATATTATCGGTCATTTCTATGATCCAACAACCGATTCTACAATTCCTTTCCGTTATGACTCTCGTTTAGAAGACTCAACAGCAGCATTTGATCATTTCATAGATTTTGAAGCAGGTGACGCGGTTTCAATCGATGGTATGACACTTGGTTGGTCAAGCGGAGCACAACTTCTTTATACAGATGCTTCTCAAGTAACTTTAGTTACAATGACAGATGAAATGTTAGCATCTTATATTGGATATACAGCTGATGTTCCAGAAGAAACCACTGAAGATCTTACATTACCTTTAACATTTGATTATGACGCTGTAACATATGACCTTGCATGGTCATCAAGTGATACAGATGTTATTGCAAATGATGGTACTGTAACTCGCCCTGCAAATGGGGATGGAAATGCAACAGTAACGTTAACTTTAACAATTACTGATGATGGTGTTTATAGCGAAGTAATTACAATGGATGTTGTTGTTCTTGAAGAAGAACCTGTAAACTATGATCATACAGAAAACTTCTCTACTTTTTCAGGTAGCGGAACATCATATACAGATGAAACTTTCACTGGTGATTCTGGATTTGAATGGTCTGTTACAAATTCACGTAAAAACTTAGGTGGATACGAAATCGATGGTGGCGGTATCATGTTTAAAAATGGTACTATGACATCAACTATTACTGGTGGTATTGAATCACTTACATTGGATATCTTAATGGGATTCACTGGTGGTGCACCTGAAGATAGAACTATTGAGATTTATGTTGATGGTACTTTAGTAGGAAGTCATACACTTAGTTCAACAGATGTTGAAACTTTACTTATAAATGATATAGATGTTTCAGGAGAATTCACACTAGTTATCGAAAATGCTGGTGATGATAGACAAATCGTTATTAACAACCTAGAATGGACAGAATATACAGCTTCATAATTACTAATCTCAATAAAATGCCCTTACCTTTAATTAGGTAGGGCATTTTTTTGTTTGTTTTTTTAAGTCAATGTTCTTAAATAGACATTTACACCGACTAATATAAGTACCATGACCAGTTTAATAATGAATGCAGTTAACTGTGTGCGTCTAACGTTCTTAATTTGTTCATTATCTGCATCATCATACCACCGAATAAATTGACTAGAGCTGACTTTATCAGGATTTAGAATTTTATATAATCCGTATCCAGCTAGTAAGCCTATAATAATGCTTAATCCGTGATAGATGTAGGTATTATAAAGGGTTAATAATATAGCACTATCGTGAAAATAAATGGTATAAGATTGAATGAGTGCTAAAGGAATAAGCAGGGCACTGAGCAATGAGAAAATGAGGTGATTTTGTTTTAGAAATCCTTGCCGCCATAAGAAACGTTTAAGGATTTTATTAAAGTATTTATCAAGCGGGAATATTAAATCATCGACCTTTTCTGCATTGCTTAAATCAATATCTTGTTTTAATTTTTCTTTTTGATAACTGTATTCTACATGTATTTTTGGGGTCGCTTGATAAATAAACTGATAGGAATAATCTTTTTTGATTTTTTTAGATCGTTTTGGTTTTTTAAACTGGGCATTAATAACATGTTCAATGGTTTTTTTAAGTTCCGTTTGTTCTGTCACATTAGAAAACTCAAACATATATTCTAAACTTTTTAGTCTAGCTAGAATCTCTCTTATAGAATCATACCTAATATGCGTATCGATATGATTCTCAATATTCGATTCAGATAAGGGGAGTTCTTTGTCTTCCCAGTGTTTGTGTTTTTTAACTTTTCTAATGATTTTTGGGATTTTAACCGTTCCTGTTTTCTTTAAGCCTTTTCTTACGGTTTGTTTTTTGGTAACTTCTTTTTCAATAATTTCTTTTTCGATGACTTTTTGTTTATAGGTTATGGTTGCGGTGTAGTCATACACAGTATCAATATCAAACCGTAAGGAAATATCAAAGGTATCACGTGAGACAACACTGGAAAAGTCTTGGTCAATCGCAAGGCTTGTTTTCATGCGTTTAATCATTTTTTCGATATAGGTTTCTACAGGCATCATTTGTTTAGGAAGATATAAACCGTACGTACCAATAAATTCGGTTCCTTCTAACATCCCGTTACCTTCAAGCGTGCGTTTTAAAAATTCACGCGCTCTACTTGGGTCTTTTTCTTTGGCTTTGGGATACTTGTTTTCTTTTGGGGCATATAAATAATACAGTTCTCTTGCTGCATTCACATCAGCGGTCGCAGCGTAGTATGATTCTAAATAATCTAGTGCTTGCCCGATATCTTCATATTTCTTTTCTGTAAGATACATTAACGCTAAGTGAAACTTTGCTTTAATAAGCCCAAAATTCATTGCCTCTTGTAAGAAATGATGTGCCTGTTTAATAGACGGAAATACATCTTTAGTATAAACACTGAGTAAAGGTTCTAATCCATCATAATTATCATAGAGATAATACTTATATAGCATCTTTGATGCTTCTTGTTTATCTTCTAAACTTGGGTCAAAACTGCCTTTGTAGATTGCGCCAAGGGGTTTATACGCTTTTTGAAATCCTTTTTTAACTGCGCGTCTTAAGAATGATTCCGCAAGGGTATATTCTTCGTTGTCCATCTTAAGCAATGCAAGTTGATAAAGTGCATCGGGGTGATCCTTTTTAGCGGCGTGTTTAAACCATTTTTCTGCTTCGTCTTCATCTTTAGAGACGTCAGTTCCACGCAAAAAGCGCATTCCGAGTTCGAATTGCGCGTCTTTTTTACCGCGTAAGGCTTTTTTCTTAATCGCTTTAAGCTCCATAAGGCACCCCCTAAATACGTCTTTATTTTACCTTATAATCATTAATTATACAATGCAACAAACAGTAGTTAAAGAAAAGATGTTTGATTATAATCAAACATCTTTAACGATAACTTTGTTTCTACCGGTATTTTTTGCTTCATAAAGTGCCTCATCAACAAGGCGGTAACTCTTATTAAAGCCGTCTTTTTCTTCATGTATTAACCGGGTGACCCCAATACTAACGGTTATATTAATCGTATGGTCTAAATATTCATAGGTCGCGTTTTCAACAAGGGCATTGATCCGTTTTGCTAAAATGGTGGCACCATCAACATCGGTATGACTAAGAAGCAACATAAACTCTTCTCCGCCAAAGCGGGCTACTGTATCAGATTCACGCACTCGAGACTTTAACATATCCGCGATGGATTTTAAGATATAATCACCAGCGTCATGGCCGTAAGTATCATTAACCTCTTTAAAATGATCTATATCAATAAGGAGTAAACTCGCTTCGTGATTATACCGTCTATTGATGCTTGCTTCATAAGCAACTTGGCGTTCAAATAAGCGTCTATTTGCGAGTCTAGTGAGTGGGTCGATGGTTGATAATATTTTAAGTTCTGCATTTTTATCAATCAACGCTTGTTTAAAGTCATGTTCTTTTGTGGCATTGTGATAAAAACTGGTACTTGCGAACACAACCCCTAAATAAATGATTGATCCATTAATTAAGTGGGTGAGTTGTAATGACGCATCTGGTTGAAAGGCGATGACACCGATAAGAAAGATCACAAACGGAATACCGTAAATATAGATACTTTTAAACGGTTTGATATAAATAAGTAAGCCAAAACTGAGTAAATGAATCGAAAATAAGGTAATATGTCCTGTCGTCACTTGATCAAACAACGCAATAACCGATGAAAAGATCAAAATAATAAACGTCGCTAACATCGGCATGCGTCTAATGACAGGATGTTCGATATTTGCTTTTGATTTATAAAGCATCATCATCAGTAAAATCAGAAGTGCAAATACCGCGAGCATGGAATGAAGTATATAAGATACAAACACAAGCTCATGGTCATTATTAATTAATCTGATGCGTTCAACGTACCCTAAAAAGAATAATTCTATTGCAATAACACCCACAAGTAGTGCGGTAAACCGGTAATAGTTTTTCTTAACCATTATCTATTTTAACAAAGGCGCAATATGGTTAATTCTATCGCTTACTGGTGGGTGTGAGTAATATAAGAAGACATAAAGGGCATGCGGGGTTAAATTAGAGTAATTTTCACGGCTTAATATTTTAAGCGCGGTAATCATCGATTTAGCATCTGTGTTACTTGCGGCAAAGTAATCGGCTTTATATTCTGCTTTTCTAGAGCTGTAATTACTTATAATACCGATTAATAAACTGATTGGGCTAACGATAAACATAAAAATCAGTAACATAAAACCAAGATGAATAGAATCAAAGTTAAATGCTTGATAGAAAACATCAACCGATAAGAATCCGTATAAAAGTCCCAACATAACCGCTAAAGTAATGAATGACATCACCATATTACGGATGATATCTTTATGCTTGGCGTGGCCAATTTCATGCGCTAAAACACTTACAATCGCATCATCGTCCATTTTATCTAATAATGTATCGAACAAAACAACCGTCTTAAATTTGCCAAAGCCGCTAAAGAACGCATTTAATTTTGTTGAGCGTTTTGAAGCATCCATGACTTGAATCTTTTTAATTTCATAGTCTTGACTTTGCGCAAACTTTTCAATTTTTGTTTTTAATTCACTATCTTCAAGTGGCGTTAATGAATTAAATAACGGCACCCAAATGGTTGTATACGTCATATTAATAAATATGAAGATTACGACAAAGGCAATGAATGCCACAAGCACAAATAAATTCCCTGTTCGTTCATAAATGACTGTAAGAAGTAAAATAAGTCCGCCTCCAAATAAAACAGATAATATCAGTGATTTAATTTTATCAGTGATAAAGGTTTTTCTTGTGGCTTTATTAAACCCATACCGTTCTTCAATAGAGAACGTATAGTAAATACTAAAGGGAAGATTATATAGATACTGAACTAAAAAGAGAATCCCTAAAAATAGAAGCGTCTCTAAATAGACATTGGCTCCAGTAATGTCTCTAGTCCATGTGGCGATGTCTTGAAACCCACCGTTTAAAAGCATTAAAACAATGAAGAAGAATGCAAGTAACCGTTTTAATGATTTTAACCGGTTAATTTCTGTACTGTACTTCATCCAGTTTTTATATTCTTCTTGATCGTAGACATCTTTAACATTATCTGGGATGGTGCGCATGCGTGCTTGATCATTAAGTATATCCGCAAAAACATCAAATAAAAAGTTTAAAACAATAAGTAAGATAACACCGTAAAAAATCACTGATTCCATGTCGTTTCACTCCTATAGAAAAAAATATTTTGTACCTTTATATTATAGCATACAAAAAAAAGAAGTTAGAAAAGAATCTAACTTCTTACCAAATCCGCCTGTCATCGTCATCGTCGTCTTCATCATCATCGACGATATCCACATAATCATAGGACTTAGGTCGTTGATTTTCATGTGAATAAGGATCATAAGGATCTTGGAATCCTTTTTTAGCGCCTCTAATATACCGCTTAGGATTAATGATTGCGGTAATTAAGAATCCAGCCACTAACCCACCTAAATGGGCTGTCGTACTGACATTTGCGACCATAAAGGTAAAGATAACATTAATTAAAATAAGCCCTCTAATAGATGAAATGTCTTGTGGGTTAAACCATTCTTTTTTATAGATGGTAAAGTATAATAAAGCACCAAGAACACCGTATATTGCGCCACTTGCGCCAACACCAATTGACGGGGATTGGGTAAAAACATCCCAAAGCACAACTACGATACTTGCGCCGATGCCTGAGGCGAAATAAAGAATCGCAAACTTTACTGGTCCAATTAATCTCTCTAACGCACTACTGATTAAAAACAAGCCAAAGAACGTATTAAACAAGAAGTGAATCACATCTGCGTGTAAAAACATAACGGTAAATAAGCGCCAATATTCACCTTCATTGGCCACTCGGTAACTACTTAACGCAGCGTACTTAATAAGTAAATCACCGGTGAATATTTGCACTAAAAATATGCTTGTAACGATAATCATCAATGTAAATGTTACTGGCGTTGTTTTTCTAAACAAGGCCATAGAACTGTTTTGTTCGAATATCATAAGGTGTCATCCTTTTTAAGTAAAATTAATGGAACTTCCATCTCTTCTAAAGATAGGCCCGCATGATGGGCAACATGTTTTTTCTGCTCGCTTAACTCAAAATAATAGTGGCTTTTTGCTACCGATATATAATCGCCCATCGATTCATCAACGAGTTGATGTTTTGTGCCAAAACCTAAGAATCCACTAAGCATAAACGCTTCTTTAGTGAACAATTCAAAGTAATCACCATATTTTTCCTCAAACAGTGCTTCAAAATTGGCTTTTTCTTCTTCTTTAATAAAGAACGCGGTCGCCCGTGGTTCAATCGCTGGGTAAGCTCTAAATGTTGAGACAAATTCTAAATCATCAAACAGTTTCATCGGTTTAACATCCGTTAACCCGTGATCGGCTGTTACAATCACCAATGTTTTATCTGGTGCTTCGCGCATATATGATTCTAGCGCATCATTAAGTTCTGTGATAACCGTTAATGTTTTATCACTTTTTGTGCCTTCAATATGTTCTGTAATATCAGGGTCGATGGAATATACATAACTCAAGGTTTTTGGTTTGCTTTCTTGGAACTCCCGAAGTTCTTTTAACCCAGCACTAAGCGTTTTAAAGCCTTTCTCATTAACAGGAAACGGGAAAAACTCTTTGGTATAAATATCATCTCTTTGGTTTCCGATTTTTGTAAAAACTGAAGTCCGGTTAAACCGAGCTTTTAAGTTATCAGGAATGGTTTTTGTCGGAAAATAAAAGTCTTGTTCTAAAAACACTGTATAGTGAATGCCAAACGGTTTCACATATTGGAACCAGCCAATATGACCAGATTCATATGGGGTTTCTCCAGTTAAGAGTGCCGTGGTTGCCGCAACGGTGGTTGATGGGAATGTTGAGGTTAATACTGACACAGTATGTTGTTTTAAAAACGCCGTATCATCTAAACGGTTGATCATGTTCATGCCAAACCCGTCTAACACAACAAGTGCGACATGGTCATAGTCTTTTTTAAGTTCCTCTTTTAATTCATGCAAAGATGCATGAATGGTATCTAATCCGTAATGTGTTAATAAACTCGCTGGGATATTAACAATCGAACGATTGTAATCTGGTTTCATAAGGTCACCTCTTTTTATCATCATATCTATTATACACAAAATCAGGATAAATGACCACACACTATGCATTAAAACACTTGTCTAGAAATTTCCTTTTTAAGTGATATAATAAAAGGTGAAGGAGCTGATACAATGATTAACTTTACTTATCATAATCCCACAGAAATCATCTTTGGAAAAAATCAAATCACCCAATTAAACGATAAGCTAAAACCGTATGAAAATGATACGATTTTACTTGTCTACGGAAAAGAAAGCATTAAAAAACTAGGCATCTATGACACCATTATGGAGATAACACAAACCCTTAATATTACCGTTATAGAAGAAGCAGGGGTACGACCAAACCCAAGTATGGATAGTGTCTATTCAGGACGCGAAAAAGCTCGTAAACATGATTGTAAATTTGTCTTAGCTGCAGGTGGTGGGTCGGTCATCGACGCTGCTAAAGCGATTGCTTTTTCTGTTTACTTAGACAAAGACGATGTATGGGACGTGTTTTTATTTGAAAAAGAAGCTAAAAAAGCTCTCCCTATTGGCGTTGTCTTAACCTTAGCCGCAACAGGAACTGAATCAAACGGCAATACCGTGGTTACAAACGATCAAACAAAAGAAAAACGCAGTGTTGCCTATCCATTTTTATTCCCAAAATTTTCGATCATCGACCCAAGCTACACATTAAGTGTTAACAAACACTATACCATCGCAGGTGCGGTTGATATTATTATGCATGTGTTTGAACAATACTTCTCTAATACCGAAAGAACAGAAACTGCAGATTACATGTCAACGGGGATAATCAAAAGTGTCATTGATAACGTCAAGCGCTATTTAGACGGTGACAACAGTTACGATACCCGCGCCAATCTAAGTTGGGCCGCAACCATTGGACTTAACTGGATCTTACAACAAGGTAAAGTTGGGGATTGGGCAACACACCGTTTATCATACCCTGTAACCCAAGTATACGGTGTTACACACGGGTTTGCCTTAACCGCACTCTTTCCAACATGGTTAGACATTGCCCTTAAAGAAAACCAAAAGACCATGACAAGAAGACTCAATTTTTTAGGCCAAGAAATATTCCTCACAAAATCCCCTGAAGCAACCATCGAAGCAATTAGAGATTTATTTAAACTATTCGGCGCACCAACCAACTTAAAAGACGCAGGCATTGACGCAAGCGATAAAGATATTGAAGCCTTAGCAACAACCGCCGTTCGCTTAGGACCGGTTGGTACCGTCATGAAAATCGATGAACGGCTTGCTAAAGAGATATTTCGCCAAGCAAACTGTTAACGTTTAATTTGAATAACAATAATGAGAGTGTTATAATTAAAAATGAGATAAAAGAAGGAGGAACTATGCATGGATCAATATCATGAACCCTATCAAGAACTCAGTAAAGAAACGCGCGATATCACACGCGCAATTAAAAGCTTAATCGAGGAATTCGAGGCAGTTGATTGGTACAATCAACGCATGAGTGTCACTGAAGATGAATCGTTAAGAAGCATCCTAAAACATAACCGTGATGAAGAACTAGAACATGCCGCAATGGCATTAGAATGGTTACGCAGACGGATTCCAGAACTAGACGATGAACTCAAAGAAAACCTCTTCAAAAGTGGTCCGATTGGCCACCACGACGACGGTGAAGACGAAACACCTGAATCACAAAAAAGTCTCAATATCGGAAAATTAAAATAAGGAGGAAACCATGGATCTATTTAAACAAGAACTCGCCCCAATAAGCAGTGCTGCTTGGGAAGAAATTAACGAAACCGCAGAAAAAGTTATCAAAACTCAACTCTCTGCTCGTAAAGTATTATACGTCCAAGGACCCCTTGGATTAAACACACCAGCCATTTCACAAGGAACATTAGAAATGGTAGATGAAAATAAAGGTGGCGTCAGCGCCGGACTTTATAACGTTGATCGTTTACTCGAATCACGCATAAACTTTACGCTTAACCGCTGGGAATTAGACAATGTCTTACGCGGTAAAAAAGACGTTGAATTAGACGCCCTTGAAGATGCCGCTGAAGCTTTAGCTTTATACGAAGAAGATGCGATTTATAACGGAAACAAAAAAGCGGGGATCAAAGGCTTAGTAGAACTCGCAGAAACCAAACTTTCAATCAGCAACGACGCTCAAGCAACATTTACTGCGATTGCTGAGGGTCTACTTAAATTACAAGATGCTTATACCGAAAAACCATACAGCCTCGTTGTTGGCGATGAAGTCTTTAAAGTATTACATCAAGCCTATCAAGGTAAATACTTAATTGATGCAATCGAAGCCAATATCGGCGGTCGTGTAATTCATTCAAAAGTCTTAAAAGGTGCACTACTTTTACCAACCAACCACGAAGACTTAGAAATTACCATTGGACAAGACTACACCGTTGGCTATGATACTCATAACCAAGACGACGTTCAACTCTTTATCACCAACGCCTTCACATTTAGAGTCTATGATGAATCATTAATTATTTACTATAAATACTATAACAAAGACTAAAACCTAAAGGGTGCTTTTTAAAGCGCCCTTTTTTATGGAGGTATCACATGGAATATAAACAAAAATACTTAGAACTACTCAGTAAAGAATTTCCTACCGTCCAAGCCGCATCCACAGAATTTATCAACTTAAACGCGATTATCAACTTGCCAAAAGGCACCGAACACTTTATCACCGATATTCACGGCGAGTATGATGCCTTTAATCATTTCTTAAAAAACGCCTCAGGCATCATCAAACAAAAAATCGATCAACACCTCACCCACCTTAACGAAACCGAACGAAACCGGCTTGCCTTCTTTATTTATTACCCCACAGACATGTTACATAAATACCAAGAAAAACTCTCTGATGCCCACTTTAAAGACCTGCTTAAATCAATCCTTACCAATATGATTGATTTAAGCAGGGTTTTAGCCCGTAAATATACCAAAAGTCATGTTAGAAAAACCTTGCCCGTAGAATTTTCTTATATCATCCAAGAATTACTTTATGAAACAGGCAATGACGAAGATAAAGCACGCTACTATAAAGCGATTATCGATGCCATCTTTGAAACCGAACGCGAACATAAGTTCATCTTACAAATCTCCCGGTTCATCAGAAATCTTGCGATTGATCGCTTACATGTGGTTGGAGATATTTTTGACCGAGGCCCAAAACCGCATTTGGTCATGGAAAAAATCTCTAAAATGAAACATATTGATATCGAATGGGGCAACCATGATATCATCTGGATGGGTGCCGCCTCAGGGTCGATGGTATGTGTTGCCAATGTGATTAGAATTGCGGCTCGGTATAATAACCTAGACTACCTTGAAGATGGCTACGGTATTAACTTATTACCGCTAGCGCGTTTTGCTAGTCGCATCTATAAAGATGACCCTTGTAGCGCATTCCATCCTATCATTGATAAAAACTATCCAAATAATGAAGATGACACCTCATTTGTCGCAAAAATTCATAAAGCCATCAGTATCATTCAGTTTAAAGTTGAGCGCGATGTGATTTTAAGAAACCCACATTTCAAATTACACGATCGACTCTTATTAGATAAAATCGACATCAAAAATAAAACCCTAACCATAAATAATAAAACTTATTCGTTAAATGACACCCATTTTCCGACCATCAACTTTAACAATGATCCCTTTAAACTGACACCAGAAGAACGCGACATCATCGCTCACCTCACCCACCTATTCAAACATAATGAGATGTTACAAAAACACGTGAAAGTACTCTTTCAAAAAGGTGCCATCTATAAACGCTATAACAACAACTTACTTTTCCACGCCGCCATCCCGCTTAATGAAGATGGCACCTTTATGACTCAAATCATTGACGGAAAAGAAACCTCAGGCAAATCACTTTTTGAAGCCTACGAACAACAAATCAGACACGCCTACTATAACCGCTATGAAAAAAATATCAACGCCAAAGATTACTTTCTCATGCTTTGGCAAGGCCAAACCAGTCCATTATTCGCAAAAGACAAAATGACAACCTTTGAACGTTATTTTATCTCTGACACATCAACCCACAAAGAGCGCAAAAACCCATATTTTACGTTAAGAACCCACGATGCTGTTTTAGATAGAATTTATGATGAGTTCAACCTAAATAAAAAACACTCAAAAATCATCAACGGTCATATCCCCATGGATATTACCAAAGGCGCTGATGTTATTTCTAAAAACAAAAAAGTCTATACCATTGACGGGGGTATGAGTAAACAATATAAAAACAAAACATCCATTGGTGGCTATACACTTATTAGCGATTCATACGCATTTTATTTGGTTAGCCACGAACGGTTTTCTTCCTATATAAAACTTATCCAAGAAGAACGCGACATTGTCTCTATTACACACGATGAAAATATCAATACCCGAAGAACCTACATCTATGATACTGACAAAGGCAAAACCCTTAAAACACAGATAGATGACCTAGCCACACTTATCAGTGCTTACCGAGATGGTCTCATAAAAGAACAATCCTAAGGAGGTTTACACCTCCTTTTTTCACGGCCTTAATAACTACTTTGTAAAAGTTATAAAAATAAGCACCTTACATGCAAAAAAACCGACACTATGATAAACTGAACTTGTCTTGTAAAGACACTATTTTTTCACAAAAATTATTTGTAAAAATTCCGAATAGGAGGAACATATATGATATTCGATCAATACGATCCACTCAAACAAGAGCAGTTTCAAGTTTTAGATAAAAACGGCAAAGTCGTCAACAAAGACTTAGAACCAGATATCGACGATGAAACACTCTTACACATGTACAAAACGATGTCTTTAGCACGTGTGCAAGATATCAAAGCACTTCAATATCAACGCCAAGGTAGAATGCTTACCTTCGCACCAGTTCAAGGACAGGAAGCAGCCCAAATTGGGCCAATGGCAGCTTTAGATAAAAAAGACTGGTTAGTCCCAGCCTTTAGAGAGAGTGCCGCTATGCTTTATAAAGGAGTTAGTTTAAAACAAATTTACCTTTATTGGTATGGTAACGAACGCGGATCACAATTTGATGAAGGCGTTAGAGTACTCCCAGTCAATGTTCCAATTGGATCACAAATATCGCACGCTGCTGGGATTGCTTATGCCAGCAAAATTAAGAAAAAAGGCGAAATCGCCCTTGC
>CAZXSS010000028.1:4056-16632 GCA_964643385.1 uncultured Candidatus Izemoplasmatales bacterium | reverse complement strand
GTGTTCTTTAGTCAATTCACTGATTAGATGTTGAGACATGGAATCACTCCTTTTCATTTACGTGTTCATAACTAGTATTGCAGTCAGCGGAACATGTTGTTTTAAACAGCGAAAATGATTATATCATATAATGTGAAATCATGCAACTATTTGTCCTGGTTTTTTCGCTTTTTCTGATAGCTTTTATAAAGGTCATGCCGTCGTTCTTTAGTACGTTTAATGCTTTGTTCTAAACGCCATTTTTCAATGTTTGCATGATGTCCAGAAAACAGTATTTCTGGCACTTCTTTTCCTTCATATTCTCTTGGTCTTGTGTAGTGTGGATATTCTAATAATCCTTCACTAAATGAGTCTTCTTCGTGAGATGCTTCTTTATTTAAGACTCCTGGTATTAAGCGAATCACACTATCAACAACCGTTAATGCTGCAATTTCTCCACCTGTTAATACAAAGTCACCTATTGAAATCTCTAAATCAAAATAGGCTCTTATGCGTTCGTCAAACCCTTCGTAATGACCACATAAAATAATCAGGTGGTTTGCTTTTGATAGTATCTCAGCTCTTGATTGTTTGTATGGTTCACCTTGTGGGGTCATGATAATTTTTATTGCTTCTTCATAGCCATCGATTGCCCTAAGGGCATTGATTATAGGTTCAACTCGTAATACCATTCCTGCTCCGCCGCCATAAGGACTATCATCAACTTTTTGATGCTTATTTTCACTATACTCCCTAAAGTTAATAACACGGATATCGATTTTCTTTTCATAGATGGCTCTACCTATAATCGACTGTGTAATAACTGGAGTAATCATGTCAGGAAACAAGGTCAAAATATCTATTCTCATAATAATCCTTCCATATCTATAACGGTGATTTTCTTTTTATCTACTGATTTAATAAATTGTTTCAAAAAAGGTATCAAGGCATTTTTTTTACCCTCGCGCTTAATAACAAGCATGGCGCCTTGGGGATAATCTCGAACTTCTTGAACTGTTCCTATAAAATTATCTGTATAGACATCAAGTCCAATTAAATCAGAATAATAAAATGTATCTTCATCTAGATTATGTCGGTCATCATCTTTAACATATAAAGTGCATCCTTTATATTTTTCAACGGTATTGATATTGCTTATTTCATCAAATGTGACAACATCAAATGGCGCTTTTTCAAACCGGCTTTGGACGGTGACTTCATGATATGTTTTATCATAATAGATATAGAGTGTTTGTCCTTTTTGATACCGTTCATCTTTAAAATCTGAGTCTGTTTTAATTTTTACTGATCCTTTAACACCGTGGGGTTTACTTATTTTACCAATCGGAATATAGGTCATGTGATTCACCTCTTAAATTATAGTAGGTCTTTAATTATTATATCATATAACGGGTAACAAAAGAAAAGAGACCGAAGTCTCTTTGACTATTTTTGAAACATTATCTTTTCGCTATTAAACATTTTAGCAAGTGCAAAGGTAAATAGCCCTGTGTATAGTAAGGAACTAAGACAAACAATTAGGAAATTGCCTATAGTCCAATTAAATGTAAATATGCCATTAAGCAAATTAACTGCACCATATATTGGAATCGCATGTACCCACGCAACTTGTGACGCTTCTGCACCAAATGAAGTTACAATACCGATGATTAAGGTAATAAAATAAAACGGCATAACAAACATCGATGCTTCTTTAATCGTTTTAGCAAAAGCACTGACAACAGAAATAAGACCTACGATAACAAGTACCGTTGAAACCAGTACTAGTAAAATAATTGCATAGTCTGAGAACGTATAGATATCATAATTAAGCTCTCCATCTCCCATTTGCATGAGTTTCGGTAGACTTAGCATAATCCCAACAAATGATGATAATGCACTAATAAAGGCAAGGGTTCCTAAACTAATGACCTTCCCAAGTGCGATGTCGCTTCGTTTTATTGGTGTAATTAATAAAGTAGCTATGGTGTTTCGTTCTTTTTCACCAGCAATCGAATCTGGTCCAATACTCATAGCGCCTGCAAATAAGAAAATTACAATCAACATTGGAAGTAAACTAGCAAAGACTTGCCCGATAATTTCACGGTCATCGACAATGCCCTCCGCAATATCTGTTTCAAATACAGTTATATATGATGAATCATTTAACCGTTCTGTTAATTTGGAGGTTTGATAAGCTTCTAAGACGGTATTTACTGTATTATAACTAGAACTGGAACTTTCTTTACCGTAGTGATAGAAAATATCAATTTCAGGTGGGGTTTCTGAGGTATAGTTATCAATCTTTTGTTCGAAACTTTCTTCGAATTTTAATACAATATCGATATCGCCATCTTGAAGTTTAGATATAATCTCGTCTTCACTTAAGGAAGCTGCATCGTGAAACTCTATATCTACGGGGTCCTCTAGTGCTGGATTTGACAAAGATTCAAGTTGTGTTTTTAATGTATCTGGCATATTTTCTTCATAAAGAATAATGGTATGATCTTCTTCATCACTAATCATTTCACCTATTAATGAATACATAACATATATCGATAACCCAGGTACGATGAAAATCATTAAAATAAGACGTTTATCGGTGAGGACACGGGTCATTTCTTTTTTAAATATCGTAATAATATTACGCATTGTCTTCACCTGCGCTTTCTTTTACAAGGTTAAAGAAGACCGTTTCTAGTGAATTATCAGCGGCCATGGCTTTGACATTTTCGGTTGTATCTAAGGCTTTCATTTGACCATTAATAATGATACCTACACGGTCGCATAACTTTTCAACAACACTCAGTATATGCGTTGACAAAATAACGGTTTTACCTTGAGCTTTTAACTCTAATAGATAATCTGTAACAGTTTTTGCGGTTAGTACATCAAGTCCATTGGTTGGTTCATCAAAAATGATTATATCTGGGTCATGAACAAGAGAGATTGCGAGCGATATTTTTTGTTTCATCCCGGTAGATAAATCGGCAACTTTCACTTCTTGAAATCTATCAACACCAAAACGTTTAAATAAATAATCTTTACGTGCTTCAATGGTTTCCTCGTCGACATTTCTTAGCCTTGAAAAATAGGTATATAAATAGTTTGGGGTGAAATGGTCCTCAAGTTTTAATTCGTTGGTTAAAAAAGCAATGGTCTCTCTTACTGCATTACTATCTTTTAATACATCGTTATCATTGACTAAAATGATTCCTTCATCCGGTTTGATAAGCGTCGCAATACAGCGTAACGTTGTTGTTTTTCCTGCCCCATTTGGACCAAGTAATCCAAATATTTCTCCTGGGTTTGCGGTAAACGACAAATCATCAACAGCAATCTTTCGTTTCTCATTTGTTTGTTCAATTTTTCTTTGTTTCTTTGACAAATTAAAGGTTTTTCTAATGTTATTAACAACTAAACTAGGCATCATTTTCCCTCCGTTTCAATACTATATTTTATAGTACAAACGAAGAATATACAATAGATAAAAGAATAAAAAATATAATGGTCTATACTACCCAGGGATTGAATAATGTCATTTTTTAATGTAACACCATTGATTTTTTGATAATTTTTATCTTTTTAAAGCCATTCTATGTACTTGTTGTACCTATAAAAAACGATGTCAATTTTGACATCGTTCTTCGTTAATAGAGATAATGTAACAATCTATAGTTCATCCTCGTCATCGTCTTCTTCGTCTTCTTCGTCATTATCTTCTTCATCGTTATCTTCTTCGTCTTCTTCGTCGTCGTCATTGTCGTCATCGTCGTAATCATCTTCATAGATTTCATCGTCTTCATCATCACGCTGTACTCGATAAGTAATGATATATTTTTCAAGTGTCTCATCATATCTAATGATTCCTTCGATTTCGCCTTCGTCGATGACTTCATCGTTTTCAGTAATAACAAATTCAATTTCAATTATTCGGATGTCATCATCCATTTCAATTTCAAAAGCGAACTCACGGATGATATTGTTTTCTATGAACACCATTGCCATTTCTGTTTCTTCGTTGTTATCTTCAAATTCGATTTCCATACTTCTAAGCAAAGTGTCATTTTGGTAAACTTCGTAATAATATTCAATGGCTTGTGATTCCGTTTCGGTTTCAGTTTCATATTCAATGATAACGTAGTTTTCTTCATCTAATGATGCACGCATTTCCAAAGATTCTTCTTCATCACTAATAGCACGTTCTCCAGTGACGGTATATGTTTGGGTTCCTATGAGCATAATACCATCAATTGTGCTCTCTTGTTCGTCTTCATCTTCACCATCGATTGTTTCATTATAATGAAATTCATACACTTTATCTGTTCCTGTTATGTCAGCAAAATGGATTAACATCTTATATTCATAGTCAGGATTATCCGATAATTCTACCTCAACATCAAACCCATCTTGTTGATTCAAAAAGGTGTTAATAATAGGATAATAATCTTCAAGTATATCGATATCTTCTAAGAGATTATATTGTGTCTGTGCATCCATCAACAATGGGTTATTCATTGCAAGTGGGTTGGTTGATCCGTTTGTAATAGAAAGACTATCTAAAGCCAATACAGATGACATCGCTGAAAACCCAATGGCATTATCTTTTTCTTTTAATACCGTAGTCGGTGGGGTGTTGTCATCGGGTGTTCCAGTGGTTGGCCAAAACATGATTAATAGCACTAAAACTGCTAAAACACTCGCAAAGGCACCTGATAATCTGAAGGCGCGTTTAAACCGCGGCTGTTTCTTTGGTTCAATAGTAATACGATCTAAGTCAATTTTATGAACAATATCAGGCGTTTTAGATGAGACGTCACGCTTGATTAGTTCTAATAAATTATTTTTTTTCATTGTGACGCTCCTTTCCTGATTGTTGCATGATTTTGATGGCTTCACTATACATCCATGTAATTGTACCAAGTGGTTTATTTAAAAGATATGCGATATCTTTATGGGTTAATTCACCAACAACTTTTAATAAAACTATTTGTTTTTGCTCAGCATTTAGATGGGATAAATAGTCTTCTACTTCAAGTCTTTTTTCAATTGATGATTCATGAGATGAAAAAATATCTGTGTTTTCGCTGGCATCAATTAACCAGTCTTTATCTCTTGTCCGATACATATCTATTGCTTTGTTTCTTGCTATTGTTAATAACCAGTTGATAAATTTATATCGTGGGTTATAACTGTTAATTTTTTCAAGCATCGTGATGTAGGTTTCTTGCATGACATCTTCTGCGAGCGATTGGTCTTTTACAATCGGGATAACCATAGCAAAAACAGCGTGTTTTGTTTGCTGATACACTGCTTCAAATGCTGCTTGATCTTTGGCTTTTAATTTTTTAATATTTGGTTTTAAATTCATAAAGGCATCCCTCGTTTGTTAGTTATAATTATACCATAGCAGAGATGCCTTATAGAATTAATTACTTGAATTGACATTGGGAAGATTATACTGTATCTTCTTCCTCATCATCATCTTCAGTTTCGTCGTCATCATTATCTTCTTCGTCGTCATCGTCATCATCATCTTCGTCGTCATCTTCGTCGTCATCGTCATACTCTTCTTCGTAGACTTCTTCTTCATTGTCGCCGCGTTTTACGGTATAAGTAACGATATATTCTTGCGTTGTTTCATCAAAAGTGATTTCTGCTTCGATTTCGCCTTCATCGATGACGTTTCCGTCTTCTTCGATTAAGAATTTAATTTCTAGTTCACGAATGTTAGCATCGTCTTCTTCTGTTTCTTCTTCAATTTTGAATTCACTAACTCTATTGCCTTCAACAAAGATAATTTCTAATTCTGATTCTTCATCTTCTGTTTCTAGCTTGAATTCAATACTTTTTGTAAGTGTCCCCGCTTCATATAATTCATAATAGAATTCAGTTTCAGCTTCATTGTCTTCTGATTCTGCACCATATTCGATTGTTACATAGTTTAACTCATCGATGGTTGCAGTCATTTCTAAGTATTCTTCATCAGCTTCTGTTTCACGAACACCTGATAATTGATATGTAAGATCGCCAACAATCATAATTCCATCAATAATGCTTTCTGCTTCGTCTTCGTCTTCATCTACATCTGCATCATCATCGTCGTCTTCATCTACATCTGCATCATCGTCGTCTTCATCTTCATCCTCTGTAATAAATGTTTCATTATAGTAGAACTCGTACTCACGAGTTTCACCATTGAAATCTAACATTGAAATAATCATGAGGTTTTCATATTCCGCTAAATCTGATTCGATAACTTCAACACCAAAGGCTGATTCATCTGAACTAATAAATGCATTGATGATTGGCATAAACTGTTCTAGATCATCAATTTCACTTAAGAAATCATATGGATCTTCTGTGGTATGGTTATCCATACTAAGTAATGGATCTTCTGTTGCTGTTTGCGTGTTGTTTAACGCCATAATTGATGTTGCGGCTGAAAAGCCAATAACATCTTCTTTTGTTTCTAGTGATGGTCCGTTACCGAGCACTGATCCATTTGAACTACATGCTGCCATGGTAACTAACCCAATAAATAGTGTTGCTAATACAAATAATTTTTTCATAATATAAATCCTCCTAAGGTTTTATTTTTTTGTTGTTCATAAGGTATACGTAAAATACGTGAGTTTTATTGGTACATTTTTAATTTAATTTCATTAATGCTAAAATCGCCGTTAAGCATACAATTATCATCACCATTGTCACAACACCTAACACCCGTCTCATACGAACCTCCATGTTAACTTTGTATTACGTATACGCAACAAAGGTTAATTTTATTGGTAAAAGTGATTATTTATTACATTATACAAACTCATAAGGAATAAAAGACAATAAAAAATACCTCTAAAATGTTATATTTAGAGGTATTTTGTCATGTGTTATTAAATATTATACGGTATCGTTATCGTCGTCATCATTGTCATCATCGTGATTATACTCATCTTCATAAACATCTTCCTCATCACCGCGTTGAACTGTATAAGTAATGATATATTCTTGGGTTGTTTCATCAAAAGTGATTTCAGCTTCAATTTCACCATCATCAACAAGTGCACCATCTTCTTCAATTAAAAACTCAATTTCTAATGTGCGTCCGCCATCTTCGTTTTCTTCAAGTTCAAATGAGAACTCACTTTCTCTTGTTCCTTCAACAAAAATAAGACTTAAAGCACTTTCTTGATTTTCATTTTCAATTTCAAATTCGATACTTTGTATATTGACACCATTTTCAATGACATCATAATAAAATTCTGTTGCTGATTCATTTCCTTCTTGTTCGGCACCATATTCGATGGTTACAAAGTTTAGTTCATCGATGGTTGCTTTCATTTCTAAATACTCTTCGAAAGCTTCAGCCTCGCGAACACCTGATAGTTGATATGTTTGCTCATCAATAATCATAATACCATCAATAGCACTTTCTTCATATGCTTCTTCATCGTCTTCATCGTCATCTTCACTTAATAGTGTTTCATTATAATAAAACGCATATTCTAGTGTTTCTCCGTTAAAATCTAACATCGAGATAGCCATGAGATGTTCATACTCTGGTAAATCAGATTCAACAACAGTAACATTAAACGCTGATTCATCTGAACTTAAGAATGCATTAATGATTGGCATAAACTGTTTAACAGCTTCAATATTGTTTAAAAAATCATATGGATCATCTGTTGTGTGGTTATCGACGCTAAGTAATGGATCTTCTGTTGCTGTTTGCGTGTTGTTTAACGCCATAATTGATGTTGCTGCAGTAAAGCCAATAACATCTTCTTTTGTTTCTAATGCTGGACCGTCACTTGATTGTGAATCGGTTTGACTACATGCTGCTAAGGTAAGGTTATTATTCCAATAAATAATGTTGCTAATACAAATAATTTTTTCATAATATAAAATCCACCTAAGATTTACTTTTTATGTTTACATAGTATATACGTAAAAAGCGAATGTTTTATTGGAAATAATTAATAAAAAAAGGAATGCCTAAGCATATCCTCAATTTTAACCTAAAAGGCTTCAATATTAATGGTAATTTTTTTGTGTTCGCGTGATGCACTTGCATACGCTATTGTGCGTATTGCATTAGCAATGCGACCGTTTTTCCCGATAACGCGACCCAAGTCGTCTTGGTGTACATAAATATGAACGGTAATGACTTGGTTGTCATCTGATAGTTTTTTAACGACTAAGTCTTCGGGATGCACAACTAATGGCGTGACAAGATCTTTAATCATTTTTTCATAATTAACGGCCATGAGTCTCACCCTTTACTTAGTTTTTGATTGAGTATGTTTCGCGATAATACCTGCTTTAGAAAGCAAGTTTTTCACAGTATCTGTTGGTTGTGCACCTTTAGCTAACCAGTTTAATGCGCGTTCTTCATCAATATTAACAGCTGATGGGGTTTTTGTAGGATCGTATGATCCAATAATTTCAATATAACGTCCATCGCGTTTTTGTTTTGAATCGGCAACAACTAAACGGTAGTAAGGATTTTTCACAGCACCATATCTTTGTAAACGTAATTTAACAGCCATAATATTACCTCCTATGTAGTTTCCTTAACAAGGATATCACATTGAAATAAAGCTGTCAAGGTTTTTTACTTAACATCTTCATTTTCGATGTCATTACTGTTTTGACTAATAGTATCGTGATTATCATTAGATAAATTATAAGCACTTTGGTCAAGTTGAGATTGTTCAACGTATCGTATCTGTCTTATTGTTTTTAATGACTTGATGGTTTTATCAACATCTTTAGCATCGACATATAAAACAGCGTAATGACGTTTTTTATGGTAATATGTAACATTGCCATGTTGTTGAATTAGTTTTAATGCTTTTGGACTTTTATAATAAACGATTAAACTTACCCGCTCTTGCATGATGATCCTCCTTTGATGTTCACACGTGTCTCTGTTTTGATACCAACGCGTGGTGAAATGGTTTCTTGTATTTGAATAACGATGTCATCAAGGATTGCTTGAATTGTTCTTTCAAGTGTTTTATAGATTCTAACATCTTCGTGTTCAAATAATGTTTGTTTAGCTTGTTGAAATTCTCTTCTTACGGTTTTTAAATCCGGATGATGTTTTCCATATTTTTTGATGTCATTGTACGCTGATTCCTTTGCTTTAAATGTTTGTATTAATGCTTGTACATCAGCATTAGATTCAAGCGTATCACGCTTAGTAAGTAGCGCTTTATAGGCATCATGTTCTTCTATTTCTTTAATTACATTATCTATATAATATATTAGTTCACTATTCATAAAATCACCTAACCGTATTATAGCATAGACAGACTTAATTATAAAACGAAATAACACATATGCTTCTGTTTGACAAGCAAACTAAATAACACTATAATAATACCGTTAAGACTTTGAAAGAAGGACTATTTATGATAAAAAAAATGAGTGTTTTACTACTCGTATTTGTATATATATTAATAGGTTTTACATCGTTTAATGAGGTTAGCGCAGATACTGATAAAGAAATTGTGTATTTTTACGATCCGTTTTGTACGGGTTGTCAAGCACTAGATGCCTATGGTTTATTTGAATTATTAGAAGATGACGGTGTAGTAATAAGAGAGTACGATATTACCAAACGAGAAAATATTCCTTATTATAATGCCTATGTAGATACCTATGATATTCCTGGTGGTACAGCAACACCGCTTATTATTGCTGGAGATACTTTTTATTTAGGTGAAGACGATATCATTGATGCTTATGAAGATGGCACACTTGTGTTAAAAGCAAGCACTCCGTTACTCGATGTTAGCGAGACGCCACCAAGAGAGTATTCATTCATATCTGCCTTGCTACTCATAATCGGTGGAGGTTTATTAGATGGTATTAATCCTTGTGCTATTGCGATGCTTTTATTATTTATCTCTATGGTTGGATTTACAAAAGACCGAAAAACTTTACTAATCATTGGAATATCTTATATTGGGGCAATCTTTTTAACTTACTTTACCTTAGGGATTGGGATACTTCATTTAGGTTTCTTGATTGGCGCAACAATATATCTAAATATTGGTTTTGCGGTTTTATTTACCCTATTATTCATCTTAACATTTTATGATTTTATCGTTACACGTCGGCAAAAATACGGTAAGGTAAAAAATCAACTACCTAGAGTCGTTAAAGCATTCAATAAAAATGTCATGGAACGCTTCGCAAAAATTATTGAAGATGAAGATGGTGGATTTAGACGTATTGCCTTAATCGTTATCATTCCATTTGTTATTGGAATAATTGTTGGGGTTACCGAAGCAGCTTGTACTGGTCAAGTTTATTTAGGCGTGCTAGGCAGTATCATTGCTAATAATCCAGGATCAACCATTACGTCAATTGAATTATTTTATATTTTAGTATTTAACATCATGTTTATTGTTCCACTCATTATCATATTAATTATTGCAATTAAAACAAAAAGTGTCATGGGTGTTTCTAACTATATTCGTGAACACTTATCACTTATTAAATTGATTACAAGTTTATTCTTCTTATTCATGGTATTCTATTTTGGACTCCAAGTATTTGGTATTAATCTATTCAAATTTATAGGAGATATATTATGATAAAAAAAATCCTTATAAGAAATAATGATGACGTACTTTTTAAAGGCAATGTAATGAACATGCCTGTTAAAAAAGACGCTATTATCAAAGAAAGTATAGCATTGTTTGATGATGATGACCCTTGTATCATTCACACGTCATTTATTGTAAAAAAATTTGCAGAACGCATTAATGATGTCTATAATCCTACAGCTAAATCACCTATCTACATTAAAGACTACCAATTTATACAAGATTTTTTGGATGTTAATGTCGATGAAACAACAGTTATTGATGTTATTAAATAGTAAGTAGTAAAGGGGGAATTTTGTGCCTTATTTAGATTATGCAGCAACAACACCTACATCAAACCGTGCCATTGAAATGATGGTTGAAACAATGAGTCTATTTTATGGTAATCCATCGAGTTTACACGATGAAGGCATTAAAGCTCGTAAATGGATGAACCAGCAAAAAAACACAGTCGCTCGACGCTTGCATGCTGACCGCAAACAAATTCTTTTCACTTCTTCTGGTACAGAAGCCATTAATTTAGCCATTAAAGGAACTTATTATAAACATCCAAATAAGCAATATTTAACAACAACGATAGAACATCATGCTACTTTGCATGCGATGGACTTTATCGAATCGCTAGGTGCAGATGTCACACGTATACCAGTTGATAATAAAGGTTATCTAAATTATGATGCACTAGAAACTGCATTAAAATCAAAAGATACTGCGTTAATTTCTGTTATATATGCAAACAATGAAATAGGCAGTATTCAAGACATTAAAAAATTAACCAAACTTGCTAATAAATACAATGTGAAGGTCCATTTAGATATGGTTCAAGCACCGTTATACCTGCCAATCAATGTAGATGATCTTAATGTAGATTTCATATCTATTTCAGGTCACAAGTTTCACGGACCTAGAGGTATTGGTTGTTTGTACGCTAAAGACATTACCACTATTGAAGGACTTATACACGGTGGTAAGCAAGAATTTTCAAAACGCGCAGGTACCGAGAATCTTCCCGCAATTGCAGGATTCACAGCTGCTTTAGAAGATGCCTACGATAATACACAAAATGTTTTCAATCACACCAAAAAGCTATCCGTTTATTTTCTTAAATTATTAGACGAACATAATATCACATACCGTTTAAACGGACCGAATATTGATGAACCGCGTTTGCCAAACATTTTAAATATTGGGTTTTTAAATCACGATGCACAAATGCTATCTTTTGAGCTTAATCAACATGGTATTTATGTCTCTTTAGGGAGTGCATGTGATTCTGATAACATTGAACCTTCTCATGTCTTAAAAGCCATAGATGTCCCTAAATCATACATCAATGCATCTATTAGATTTTCATTGTCTATTCAAACTACCAAAGCAGATATTAAATATACAGTTGAAACTCTAGCTAAATTATTGTCATCATAAAAAAATGCGATTACATCGCATTTTTATTTTTATACATATCAGCTTCGGCACGGTCAAATATGTCTGTTAATGCCTCTTCCTGCTGTTTTTTTGTAGCAACCCCTATCGCTGCACTTAAATGTAAATTATTAATTACAGTGTTGTTTACGCGCGTTTTGATGGTGTTCTTCATGGTTTGCGCTTGTTCATTTGTATATCCTGGTAATAATACTACAAACTCATCTCCGCCATAGCGAACTACTTTGCTACTAGGTGATTTTTCAACATCTAATAAAATAGAACCAAGCGAAACTAAAAAGACATCACCTCGTCTATGTCCATATTGATCATTCGTCTTTTTTAAGTCATTTAAATCAAGTACAATCATACTAAAAGGTGTAGTCTTTTGTTTTTCATGAAAAGCAATATGTTCATCAAAATATCCTCGGTTATATGCATTGGTTAAAGCATCGTGATGATTCATATAAATTAATTTTTTTTGCATTATCTTACTTTCTTGCTGAACACCTATTAAATAATGTGCAATAATTCCAAGACCAAAGATCATCCCCAC